>JAPOON010000408.1 GCA_026713405.1 Gammaproteobacteria bacterium | reverse complement strand
GGGTTCCTTCGGTGACAGCGCCATCAGGCGTTCCAGAATCAGCGGGGGCACCCACGCCGGGTCGTCGCGATAGATGGACCAGGGCACCTTGACGAACTGCTTGAGCATGCGCCTGCCGGACACGGGGCGAACGTCGATCATTGCCCGAAGCTCCCCGGTTCGGAGCGGGATGCACGAGTGTGGAGATTGGTTGGCCTCATCGTCATGCGCGGCATTCTATAATGACTCCGCCGTTCGCGGTCCTTCTCTCCGGCCAGCCGGGCGAGTGGCGAATCGGGGACGGTCGCGCCGCCCGATCCGCGAGCGGGTAGAATGCAACGCAACTGCAGGCGCTGAACCGAACAGGTGGCGGCAATGGACGTGGCGCGGAACACCGATTGGCAGGTGACGAAACTCGCCAGTGCCCTGGGCGCGGAGGTGCGCGGCGTCAAACTGGCGGGCTGCACCCCGGGGGAGATCGAGCGGGTCAGGCAGTTGCTGCTCGAGCACCTGGTGCTCTTCTTTCCCGGCCAGGCGTGGAGCCTGGACGAACACCTGGCATTCGGACGCCGGTTCGGCCCCCTGGAAGGGCACCCCAACCTCAACAATCCGTTCACCGAACACGACGAGATATTCGAGCTTGCGGCCAGCCACGGCGGCGTGGCGGATGAATGGCATACGGACCTCACCTTCCAGGAACAGCCGGCACTCATGTCGGTGCTGCACATGATCAAGTGTCCCGAAACCGGTGGCGACACGCTGTGGGCGAGCCTGTACGCCGCCTACGAAGGCCTGTCGGCCCCACTCAGGGATCTCTGCGACGGGCTCTCGGCGTTGCACGATGCCCAGCCGCACAAGCGTCCGGATCGGGTGGCGGTGCACCCGGTGGTGCGGGTACACCCCGAGACCGGGCGCAAGGCCCTGTACGTGAACGAGCACTTCACCCGGCGAATCGTCGAGATGCACCCGGCCGAGAGCGACGAGTTGCTGGGCTACCTTGTGAACTGGGTGAAAAGCCCGCGGTTCACCGTGCGCTACCGCTGGACGGAAGGCACGGTCGCAATCTGGGACAACCGCTGCACCCAGCACACGGTGCTGAACGACTTTACCGACGAGCGCATCGTGCAGAGGGTGACGGTGGTCGGCGACCGGGTCGAAGGGGCTCCGCCGCGCTGGCAGCCCGCCATTCGCACCGACCGCGTCTCGGCGGCGACCCGGCATGACCGGCAGCTTTACAGGTACCTGAAGGACAGGGCGGAGCGCGAGCAACAGGCGGACCCGGCCTGAAGGTTATCGTCCGCGTCAGGCGATTGCCCCGATCGGCATTGGCCCTTCGTTCAGGTCTGACGGTTGCCCGGATCGGTATTCGCCCTTCGTTCAGGTCAGGCGAATGCCCCGACCGGTATCGGCCCTTCGTTCAGGTCAGACGATGGCCCTGGCCGGTATCAGCCCTTCGTTCAGGGAACCCGAACGGAAGCCGGCGAGGTCCAGGGCGACGAAGCGATAGCCGCAGGCCCTGACCGCATCGCTCAGCCTGTCCCGCATTTCCAGCGCGCGGGGCAACTCGTCGGCGGCAATTTCCAGCCTTGCCACGTCTTCGTGGTGCCGTACCCGGAATTGCAGAAAGCCCAGGTCTGCCAGTGCCTCCTCGGCACGCTCCACCTGTGCCAGGCGAGCCTCATCGATGTGCGAACCGTACGGAAAACGACTCGACAGGCAGGCCGACTGGGGCTTTTCTGCATTGTCGAGCCCGAGTTCCGCCGCCAGCGCCCTGACGTCCGCCTTGGCAAAGCCCGCATCGACCAGCGGTGACTTGACCCGGAAGTCCCGGGCTGCCACCAGGCCGGGCCGGTGGTCGCCGAGATCGTCGACGTTGGTGCCGTTGACCACGTTGGCGATGCCTTCCCGGGCCGCGATTTCGGCCAGCGCCGTGTAGAGCGAAGTCTTGCAGTGAAAACACCGGTCGGTGGGATTGGCCCGGTAGTCCGTCTTTGTCAGTTCATCGGTGACGATGACCCGGTGCTTCATGCCCCAGCGTTCGGCGAGCGTCCGTGCGAGGTCCAGGTCACGGCGCTTGAGGCTCGCGCTTCCCGAGGTCACGGCCAGGCTGGCCTCGCCGAGTACTTCCGCCGCCACGAATGCCACCAGCGAGCTGTCGACACCCCCGGAAAAGGCGACGATTGTGCTCTCGAGGCTTCTCAAGGCCTCCTTCAAGGCCGCGTATTTGTTGCCCAGTTCCTGTTGCACGTGGGGATCAGAGCCTGTTGATCATGTTGGCAAGGTACCCGGCCCCGAATCCGTTGTCGATGTTGACGACGGAAAGGCCCGAGGCGCAGCTCGACAGCATGCCCAGGAGGGCTGTCACGCCACCGAAGGAAGCGCCGTATCCCACGCTGGTCGGCACGGCGATCACCGGCTTGTCCACGAGGCCGGCCACGACGCTGGGCAGGGCGCCTTCCATGCCGGCCACCACGATCAGTACGCGCGCCTCGCGCATGCCGTCGAGGCGGGCCAGCAACCTGTGAATGCCTGAAATGCCCACGTCGTTGATGCGGCCAACCCGGTTGCCGTAAAACTCGGCGGTGACAGCGGCTTCTTCCGCGACCGGCAGGTCGGATGTGCCCGCCGTGACCACGGCTACGGGTGTTGCGGGGAGAGAAGGCTGGGTGCACGTCAGCGTGATGGCGGCGGCCGGTTCGTGAAACCGGGCCTCGGGCTCCCTGGCCAGAACGGCTTCGAAGGCCTCCCGGCTTGCCCGGGTGACAAGGGCGTTCTGTCCGTTGGCGGACAGGGCGCTCACCAGGTCCGCGATCTGCTGCGGAGTCTTGTGCTGGCCGTAGATGACTTCCGCGGCGCCCGTGCGCCGTTCCCGGTCGGTGTCCAGCGTCGAATGTCCCAGGTCCTGGAAGAAGGATGCGCGAATGCGCGCGGCGGCTTCCTCCAACTCGAGACCGCCCGACTTGCAGGCTGCGAGGAGCTGTTCGAGATCCGTCCCACGCATCAAACTAACTTCGGTAGAGCGGTGATTTTGCCGCCGGCTTCCGGGTGAGATTGCGCACCGGGGTGACTCAGGCAAGCATTCGGTGCGTCGGCGCGCACAGTCCCGCGATGTCGAGGCCGTGGGTGCAGGCATCGCGGCAGGGTTCGCCGGAGCAGGCGAGACAGGCGGCGGCATTGGCGGACAGGCCGGCGTATTCGTCCCGCGCGAAAGTGAGATCGCCGTAATCCGTTGCGTACATGCGGGTGCGCAGAACGTCGGAAATGGGCACCCCGTAAGGGCAGGCGCCCTCGCAGTCGTTGCAGGCGTGGCGGCAGTAGCTGGTGCCGTTCAGCCGGGCGTAGGTGTCGAGCAGCGCCCGGTCGCCGCGGGCCAGGGCCTGCCAGCCGGATGCGCCGAGGAACTCGTCGATGTCGGTCTCGCTGGTCATGGAAATCACCAGCGCATCCACGTGAGGGTTGGAGAGCGTCCAGCGGAATGCCGCCTGGGCGTAGGAAGCGCCGTCGCGCTCGTAGGGCCGCATGTCGTTGAGCCTGGCGCCCATCAGGGTTTTCATCGCCACCACGCCCACGTCGAGCGACTTGGCCCGCGCCAGGGTCCGCGGCAGGCCGGGGTGCCTGGCAATCAGATCGAAACCGCGGGCGAACTGCTCGTAGAAAGCCGGGTCCTGGCCGAAGTTGTGGGCGATGAGCACCACATCGACCATGTCCTTGTCGAAGGCGTGGTCGAGACAGTCGATCAGGCGCCCCGCGTGGCCGGACATGCCGGTGAATCGGATCTTGCCCTGTTGCCTGGCGCGCTCGACGAATTCGAACCACTCCGGATTGTCCAGCCTGCCCGTATCGTTCACGGCGTGATTGAAATAGACGTCGATGTAGTCGGTGCGGAGCCGGCGCAGGCTGTCGTCCAGAGCCGCCATGATCGATTCCTTGCGGGTGCTCCCGTACGAATAGGTCTTCGATGCGATGACGACGCTGTCGCGCTTGCCGCGCAAGGCGTTGCCGAGCACCTGCTCGGACTGCCTGCGCGTATAGGATTCCGCCGTGTCGAAATAGTTGATGCCCAGGTCCAGGGCGTGGTGCACCAGGTGTTCCTGCCCGGTGCGCAGGCGGCTCGACCCGAAGGAAATGTCGGAGATGGACAGGCCGGTTCTGCCGAGGGTGACGTATCGGCGCACCCGGTTGCCGGCGTTGCGTGCCTCGCGGGCGGCGGCCGTCGATTCTCGATGGGCGGTGAGCCCGGTGGCCAGGGCGCCGGCCTTGAGGAGTTGCCTTCTGGACGTCATGATTGTCGATCTTCTCGCTATTGGTGCAGCGTTGGGACAAGCCCGGATTCGACGTTGCTGGACGACTGGACCATCAACGCACCCAACGATAGCGCGCCGACTACCTGCACGCCACCCGTTGGCCCGACCTGTTCGTGAATGGACGTGGCGAGGCTGGCGAGATGAGGAGTAGTGAAAGCACTGGGTGGCGCGGACGCGTGCTTGCAGCACGTTGAGCACGCGGCGGGAGCACGCCCAGTGCTTTCGCTGCTATTGACTGCCGCAGTGGTTTATTCATGAACAGGTCGGGATAGCCGGCTCCCGGCGGTCCCGCCGCGCTCGGTGGTGAGAAATGCCGGCGAGATGGGCTACATTAGACAACCGAACGGAACGTCCGGAGGCGCGCCATGAGCATAAAGCCCATATTCGAACTGGTTGACGAGACCAAACGCGGGCTCGAGAACCTTTCCGTCGAGCAGTTGAAGAGCGAGATGGAGGCAAGGGACGACCTGTTGCTGATCGACATCCGCGAACTGCAGGAGAATGTCGACCTCGGCACCATCCCCGGCGCGAAGCATGCGCCGCGCGGCATGCTGGAGTTCTGGGCGGACCCGGCCAGCCCCTATTACCGGGACTACTTCGCCGAAGACAGGCGCATCGTTCTGTTCTGCGCCGGCGGCGGCCGCTCTGCGCTGGCGGCGCGTGCACTCAAGGACATGGGCTATCCCGACGTGGCCCACCTGGCCGTGGGTTTCACCGGTTGGGCCAAGTCGGGCGAAACCGTTCAGGAGACGGCATCCACGAGCCGCTGGATGCGCAAACCCGCCGACTGAAGCGCGCACGCGCCTGACGGGACCGGCAGCCGGGCGGGGCGCAGACCCCGTATTCGCGCAGTTTCGGCGACAGCATCGAACCCTGCGATTAGTCAAGAGTTGAACTTATTGGCGTTTCGGAGGACACAACTGCATATGGAAAGCGAAGACACGGGCGCGTTCGATGCGAACTCAGAAGACCACGGCCCCGCCATCGAAAAGGTCGTCGAACTCAGCGACCGGGAGCGATGCGCCCGCAAATTCGCCATCCGCCGCGCCATAGAACGGCGCATGGAGCAGAAGGCTCTCGACCACGACCTCGATTACCTCGATTACGACCTCGACGACTGAGGGTTTGCGGGCGCCGCCGTGCGCGGCGGTAGCCGGTTGCGGAGAAGTTGACTAATCTGTCGCACCGTTGTGTCGGCCAGGAGGTCTGACCCGATCCCGTGATCACTGCCTGCGCATTGCGCAAACATAGCGTTCGCCCCGCGGGCCCGAGTCTTCCGACGCTCCGCCGGGGTCTCCCGGGCCATGCGGCCTGACCCCGGCCCGCCGGTCTTCGACCTGGTGCTGGTCGGGGGCGGCCACAGCCACGTCCAGGTACTGAAGTCGCTGGGGATGGATCCCCCGGCAGGCGTGCGCATCACCGTCATTGCGCGAGAGGCCCACACGCCGTATTCCGGCATGCTGCCGGGATACGTGGCGGGGCACTACCGCTGGGAAGACATTCACATCGACCTGGGTCCACTCTGCCGCTTTGCAGGTGCCCGCCTGATTGTCGACGAGGTCACGGGGCTGGACCTGGAGGGCAACGCGGTCCTATGCGCAAACCGGCCGCCCGTGCGCTTCGACACGCTTTCGATCAACTGCGGGGCGGTCCCGGAGGCATTCGGCGACGCCGGGGTGCCGGTCAAGCCCATCGGGCGGTTCCTGCCCCATTGGCGGACCCTTCGGCAAGATGCCGGTCCGGGTACGAAGATACTGTTCGTGGGCGGCGGAGCCGGGGGCGTGGAGTTGGCGCTCGCGGCGCGCAACGCCCTGCCGCACGGTGTCGAGATCGGCATCCTCACGCTGGAACTCCTTCCCGGTCTGGGCAGGCGGGCGCAACGGATGCTGGCGGACGAACTCTACAAGGCCGGTATCGAGCTGCGTTTCGGGGCGGTCTCGGCGGCGAACGATAGCGAACTCGTCCTGGCTGATGGAACCGTGGAATGGGACCGGCTGTTCTGGGTGACCGGCGTGGTCGCGCCGGACTGGGTCCGCGACAGCGCACTGGCCACGGATTCCCGGGGTTTTGCACAGGTGGACGCCCGCCTGCGCTCGCTGTCCCACCCCGGGGTGTTCGTCAGCGGCGATGTGGCCTGCCTCGACGGGCAGGAGCGGCCCAAATCCGGGGTGATTGCCGTTCGGGCCGGGCCGGTGCTGGCGGCCAACCTGCGCCGGTCGGTTGAGGGGCGCGCGCTCAGACGATTCAGGCCGCAGAAGCGCTTCCTCAGCATCATCGGCACGGGCGACGGGCGGGCCGTTGCGTCCAGGTCGGGGCTCTCGGTTCGGGGAGCCTGGGTCTGGCGGTGGAAGGAATGGATCGACCGCCGCTTCATGGAGCGATTTCGGAAGCTGCCGGACATGGCCGGCGCCCGGACGGCCGGCGAACCCCGAAGCATCGGCGCCACGCAGGATCAGCCTTCGTTCGACCCGATGCGCTGCGGTGGCTGCGGTGCGAAACTCGCTGCCGGGCCTCTGCACCGCGTTCTGGAGCGTCTGCCGGAACAGAGCCACGCAGACCTGGTTCAGGGCATCGGCGACGATGCAGCAATTCTGCGCGGCCAATCCGAGCCGTTGCTCTTGACCCTGGACGGATTTCGGAGCCTCGTCGACGATCCCTACCTGTTCGGGCGAATCACCGCCCATCACAGCCTGAACGACATCTACGCCATGGGGGCGAAGCCCACCAGCGCCATGGCCATCGCCACGGTGCCGCTGATGACCGAAGCGATGATGGAAGAGGAACTGTACGGATTGCTCAAGGGTGCCGTGGATGTGTTGAACGGTGACGGCGTGCCTCTGGTGGGCGGCCATTCCTCCGAAGGCCCCGAGTTGTCCCTGGGCCTGGCGGTTACCGGCAGGGCGGTGGAGCTGGTGTTGACCAAGGCGGGCTGTCAGGTCGGTGACCGCCTGCTGCTGACCAAGCCGCTCGGCATCGGCGTGCTGCTGGCGGCGCACATGCGCGGACAGGCGCAGACGCGATTCCTGCAGGCCGCAACGGGCGTCATGGACCAGTCCAACCGGCAGGCGCTCGACGTCCTGCGCGCGAACGGGGTCCGGGCCATGACGGACGTAACCGGCTTCGGCCTGGTGGGCCACCTGGGCGAGATGTTGCGGGCCTCCGGAGCCGGGGCCGAACTCTGGCTGGATGCGGTGCCGAGCCTTCAGGGCGCCCTCGAGGCCTTTGCCGGCGGCGCCTTCAGCGTGCTGCAGGAAGGCAATGAGCAGGCGTTCGCCGACTTCGAGATACGCGGCCGCGCTCCGGGGGACCCGGGGGTGCGGTTGCTGGCCGATCCGCAGACCTCCGGCGGATTGCTGGCCAGCGTGCCCGCGGACCGGGCCGGGGCTTGCCTGAATGCCCTGGTTGCCGCGGGCTACCCGGACAGCGCGGAGATCGGGAGAATCACCTCCGGCGCCAGTCTGATCTGCCCGCACGAGCTGTCCTGACCCATGCCGGCGCACGGCGAATTCAACGGCATCAACGGTTTTGCCGGGAGGCGGCGGGAACCCTGCGTCAAAAGAACCCTGCGTCAAAAAAAGGTGGCGACCGCCGGCCTGAAACGATCCATATCGACCAGAAACGAGTCGTGCCCCTGAATTGACGGGAGCCGCTTGAACTCCACGTCGTCGATGCAGGTCTTCAGTATCCGGGCAAGTTCTTCCTGCTGGTGCAATGGAAACAGGAAGTCTGAAGTCACGCCGATGACCAGCGCCCTCTCGATGCGCAGCCGGCGCAGGCCCTGTTCCAGGCTGCCGCCGTGGTCGGCGGCGTCGAACAGGTCCATGGCCCTCGACAGGTACAGGTAGCAGTTTGCGTCGAAACCGCCGATGAACCGGTTGGCGTGTGCCTCCAGGTACGACTCCACCTCGAAGTCGATACCGAAAGGGTGGTTGGCGGGCGGTTCCTGCGTGGCGCGTTCCCGGCCGAAACGCTCGGCCCATTCCGTAGCGGAACGGTAGGTGATCATGCCCAGCTTGCGCGCCAGGCGCATGCCGCTGACGGGGCTCCGGCGGAAGTCGTACTGGCCGTTCTGCCAGGCCGGATCGGTGCGGATGATTTCCCGTTGCAGGGAACGCAGGGCGATGGAAAAGGGCAGGCTGCGACCGGCGGAGGAGATGGAAAGCAGGCCGCGGCTGCGCTCGGGATGCTGCAGGGCGAAGGCGAGCGCCGTCATGCCGCCCATCGATGCGCCCACTACCGTGTGGAGAACATCCACACCGAGGTGGTCAAGGACAAGCGCGCCGCCGTTGGCGATGTCCTCCACGCCCAGCACCGGGAAGTCCAGCCTGTAGTAGTCGCCGCTGACCGGGTCCAGCGACGCGGGCCCTGTCGAACCGAAACAGCTGCCGAGCGAGTTGATGCAGACGACGAAGTAACGGTCGGTATCGATGGGCTTGTCCGGCCCGACCATGTCCTCCCACCAGCCCGTGGTCGGGTCGGCCGGCGAAGAGGCGATGTGGGCGGATGGCGAGAGCCCGGTGAAAACCAGCACCGCGTTGTCTCTCGCGGCGCTCAGGGTGCCCAGGGTTTCATAGGCGATCACGGGGCTCTCGAGAACCCCGCGTAGCATGGCAAAGGAGCCGCGTACGACCAGCTTTTTCAGCACGCTCATGATTTGACGGTAGCAGATGGCGCAACGCGGTGACAACGCGCCGCCGCGGTGCCCGGGGAGGCGCAAGAAGGGCTTGGAGAAAGAGGTAACACGTTATAGAATTGCCGTCCTCACTTTCCTCCTCCATCTACATACTGGGGTAGATAACTATGGATAGAGCAGAAGTTTTGCGAGTCCGGCGTGCGTTCGGCCTGCTTTTGAGCCTGTGCGTTTCGGTTTCGATGTCAGCGCCGGCATGGGCCGGCGAGGCCGGTGACCGGTCGGGCTATCTCGAAGAGATCATCGTCACCGGCACCAAGCGTGACACCAGCCAGCAGGATACGCCAATTGCCGTGTCGACCCTCACGGCAACCGAGATCGCCCGAACGTTCGGCAACGACATCCGGGCCGTGGGCGACCTGTCGCCGAACGTGAATCTCACGCTGCAGACGGGTTTCAATGCCATCGCCGGCGGCATCCGCGGCACGGGCACCATCTCGATCCTGACCACCCAGGACCCGAGCGTCGGCATACTCATCGACGAGTTCGCCCTGAACCACGTGCAGACTCAGTTCGTCGAGTTGTACGACCTCGAGCAGGTGGAAGTTTACCGGGGCCCCCAGGGCACCCTGTTCGGCAAGAACAGCACCGGCGGCACCATCGTCATCACCTCCAAGCGGCCGAGCCTCGATGAGTTCGAGGGCACCTTCAACGTATCGACCGGCGGCTACGACGGCGGTTCGGACAATTTCAAGGCCCAGGCGGGCATCGACATTCCCATCATAGAAGGCAAGCTCGGTTTCCGCTTCGCGGGTTCCGTGACGGATGAGCAGGGCTTCTACACCAACGACAAGGACACCGCGAGTTTTCCCAATTCCCCGCTGTACGGGGTGCTGGGCATCACGCCCGACCTGCTGCCGCCGGAACTGAGCCTGGTCACCACCGGCGCCGGCGAGCGCCTGGGCGGCAAGGATGTGGTCGCCGCCAAGGCCAAGCTGCTGTTTCAGCCGAACGACCAGTACGAAGCCTATTTCATCTGGGAGATCGTGCGCGACGATTCCGATTCCCCGGCGAGTATCAACGAGACGCCGGCGGGAGAAGGCTTTCTGTTTGACCTGCTCGGCTTCCCGGGCATTCACGCGGCCGGCCACGACAACCCCTTCAGCACCGGCCAGACCCAGCAGGGCAACGGTATCAACATGCGCGATGGCCACCGCGTGGACGTGGACGGCTACTACCTCACCCAGACCCTGAATTTCGACAGGTTTTCGCTGAAATCGATCACCGGCCTGCGCGAGCAGGAGGAAACCCTGCCGAGCACCTACACCGGCGAGGCGTTCCTGTCGCTGTTCGACGCCACCCGCAACCTGGAGCGCGAGCAGATTCAGCAGGAGGTGCGCCTGATCAGCGAGTTCGACGGGCCGCTGAACTTCGTCGCCGGCGGCATCTACATCAGCGACGAGCTGGATTTTCGCGCCTACTCCACCGTGGGCCTGTCGTCGCTCTTTCCTTCCGGGCTGACCCCGGGCGTGCCGTTCTTCGACGAGCGCGGCTACGTCAACATGGACCTGCGCGGCATCACCGGCAACCCGAACCACGGCATCGTCAAGCAGGACCGGAAGTCCTGGGCCGTTTATGCCGACGGCACCTACCAGATCAACGAGCAGTTCAGCATCACGGCCGGCTTACGGCACACCAACGACGAAAAGGAGTTCTACAAGCCGACCGGCGGCGGCGGGCCCTGCAACCAGTACACGGAACTGCGCGATGCGCAGCCGGCCGACCCGAGCCAGCCTTTCGACCTGACGACCAACTGCATCGATGCGCTGTCCGCCACGGTCAGCCGCGCGGGTCTCGAAGGCTCGCAGATCGACCAGCGCCGGCAGGTGCTGCCCGATTCCGCCTACCGGTTCATCGCCGACCGCACCGAGGAGTGGTCCGAGACCACCTGGCGCGTCGTGCTCGACTACAAGCCGTCCGATACCCAGTTGTGGTACGCAAGCGTGGCCACCGGTTTCCTGGCCGGCGGTTTCAGCGAGACCTGCTCCCAGGAGCAGACCTGCATTCCGTACGACCCGGAAAAGAACATCAACTTCGAGGTGGGTTTCAAGGCCGACCTGCTGGACAGCCGGCTGCGCTTCAACGCGGCGGCGTTCTACACCGAGTTCCAGGACCTGCAGCGCAACCAGGTGTTCCGTTTCACGGACCCGGTCAGCGGTGTTGAAGGCCAGGAGACCATTACCCTGAACGCGGGCGAGTCAAACGCCAAGGGCCTCGAGGTGGAGACCACCTGGCTGGTCACCGATCAGTTACAGCTCAAGGCCTCGCTCGGCTATCTCGACGCAACTTACGATGAGTTCGAGTTCGAAGGTCTGGACCTGACCGACCTGAACATACCGTTCGCCTCCAAGTGGCAGGTGGGCGGGCAGGCCGTCTTCGACCAGCCCCTGGCAAACGGGGGCGCCATCATCTATGTGGCCAGCTTCCACTACCAGAGCGATGCGGAGATGAGCCCCTTCGATCCCAATGCGGCGACCGGTACCAATCCCATGTTTCCGGGGAACACCGTCCGCCATCCCACCTACACCCAACTCGAAGAGCGGGTGCTGCTGGATGCGAACATCACTTACAGCAGCCCCAGCGAGCGCTGGTCGATCACGGCCTTCGGCAAGAACCTCTTGAACGAGACATACCGGGTATCGGCCAACTCCGTGGGCGGGCTGTGGAATTTCAGCCAGTATGGCGCGCCGCTGCAATGGGGCGTTGAACTGGGGGTGAATTTCTGATCACCTGAGTTCCTGAGGGGCGCTCATCCGATCGGCGGAGCCGTGTCGGTGGGCGCCCCGAGAATCCAGCGGGAGGAGACCTGCCATGTCCGATGCGGCGGCCAATGAAGGCCTGAACCAGCAGCTTTACCTCAAGCGGGTACCGGAAGGCATAGCGGGCCCCGGGGACTTCGAGGTACGCGAAGCGCCCATTCCCGCAACGGGCCCGGGCGAAGTTCTCGTCGAAGCCCACTACCTGTCGGTGGATGCCGCGCTTCGGCTGATCGTCCGGGACAGCGACGAATTCCTGTTCCGGGTTCGGCCGGGTGACATGGTTCGGGGTTCCATGGCGGGATGCGTCATCGAGTCGAACCACCCCGACTACCAAGCCGGGGATCAGGTCCTGGCCTCCCAGGGGGTACAGAACTACGCGCTGAGCGACGGTACCGACCTGGAGAAGTGCGACATCGACCAGGCGCCCCTGGCGTCATGGCTGGGCGGTTTCGGCGTATCCGGCCTGACGGCGTATTTCGCCATCATCGAGGAATGCAGGCCGCAGCCGGGGCAGACGGTGGTGGTGAACGGCGCCGCCGGTGCGGTAGGTTCCATCGCGGGTCAGATCGCCCGGCTGGCAGGCGCCCGGGTGATCGGCATCACGAGCAGCGATGCCAAGTGCCGCTGGCTCACCGAGACACTTGGTTACCACGAGGCCATCAACTACAGGAATGGCGATCTCTACGAGCAGCTTGCACAAGCTGCGCCGGAACGGATCGACGTCATCTTCGATAATGTCGGCGGCCCGATACTCGATGAGAGCCTGAAGCTGATCGGAATGCGCGGCGTTGTGCTGCTCTGCGGCTCCACCTCCCAGTACTCCGCCGACGCGATGACCGGCCCCGACAACTACATCTGGCTTGGCACCATGCGGGCGCGCATGCAGGGCTTCGTGATCTTCGACTACGCCGACCGCTATGCCGAAGCGCGCCGGCGCATGTCGCGGTGGATAGCCAGCGGCGACCTGAAACTCGTCGAACACTTTGTCGACGGTGATGTGGGTGACTTCCCCGATGCATTCCGCCAGCTTTACGAAGGCGAAAACCGGGGCAAGATGCTGGTACGTCTGCCCCCGGCGCGGTAAGCCGCGCTACCAGCGTGGGTTCTGATGTGCCCTCGCGGGTCGATGGGGAGCCCGCCAACCGGGCGCTTGTGGCTGGGGACGAATTGCCGGGACGTTGCGCTCGAACGGGAGGAGAAACACCTTGAACAGGTTGCACGGGGGCTGCGTACTCCTGCTGAGCATCGGGCAGGCGCTCGCGCATGCCGCGGAGTCCGTCGACTGGCCGGCCTACGGCGGTGCACCCGGCGGCGGCCACTACACGGCCGCGACACAGATCGATGCGGGCAACGTCGGCGGCCTGGAGGTGGCCTGGACCCATCGCTCCGGCGATTACCGGGACGGCGCGATCCGTGGCGTGGACGGCTTCGGCAACGAGGGCATGCCCGCATCGGCGTTTACGGGCACACCGATTCTGGTCAACGACACCCTCTACTACTGCACGCCCTTCAACCGTGTATTCGCCCTCGACCCGAGCACCGGCGCGGAACGCTGGGTGTTCGACCCCGGTGTCGACATGTCCGACGAACACCTGACCAACTGCCGCGCGGTGAGTTCCTGGACGGACCCGGATGCCGCGGACGCCTCGGCCCACTGTGCGCACCGCATCGTGCTCGGCACGCTCGACGGCCGGCTGATTGCGCTGGACGGCAAGAGCGGGAAGCACTGCCGCGACTTCGGCATCGATGGCGAAGTGGACACCACTGAGGGGCTGTCGGCCACCGAAAACGCCGG
>JAPOON010000407.1 GCA_026713405.1 Gammaproteobacteria bacterium | reverse complement strand
GTAATCCTGGGGTCGTCGGCCACCTCGATCTGTCTGCGGTACGGCACGAACCCGGTCCTGACGTAGAAGTCCAGTGCGCCGGGGTGGTCGAAGGTGCATGTGTGCACCCATAACCTGCCGATGGGGCGCGACCAGGCGATGTCCAGCGCCCGGTTCATCATCCAGCGGCCTGCGCCCCGGCCGATCATGTGCGGCATCAGCCCGAAGAAGGCCAGTTCACATTCCCCTTGGGTACCGAAATCGAGCTCGAGAACGCCCGCGTCCCGCCCCCGCTCCGTGAACACGTAGTGCTGGCGAGCCGGGTCCGCGAGCAGGCTTTTGAGCTCGTTGTCGTTCAGCTGGAGGCGCGAGAACCAGAGCCAGTCCTCGCCTACGCGGCGAAACAGGTTGCGGTAGGCGTCCGGGTCGAAGGATTCAACCTTTGAGAGAGCCCAGGTTGCCTGTGCATTGCCGTCCTGCACTGGCGGCTGCTCGAACATCTGCAGCGAGGTGACGACAGCAACCACCTTGGCCCGCGGAACATCGGTATAGCCGTCGGCAAGCTTCATTCAGTCCTCCTCCCGGATTGCCCCTTCCCAGCGGGGGGAACCGGACGCCTCAATGGCGGTCCTGGCGCAGTTTCTCTCATTTTTCGTCTGTTCGCCCCGCCTGGCGGTGACAGCATCGCTGCCAACGAGGGCAGCGCAAACCAAATGCGGAATTTTTCTCAATATTTTCGCGGATAGTGGTATATTTTCGCGCTCATACTGTCCAAAAGCGCAGTTTGAAAGGTTTGAGGGGACGTTTCTTGTCACAACCCGTATCGCCATGACCGCACCCGGCACCGACACTCCGACCTGGACTACCGACCTGCTGGTGGTGGGCTCCGGCGCCGGCGCGCTGACGGCCGCTGTCACCGCGGCGGAACTGGGCCTGGACACCCTGGTGATCGAAAAGGGGTCCCTCTGGGGCGGCACCTCGGCCACTTCCGGCGGCACGCTGTGGATTCCCTGCACCCGGCACATGGCCGAAGCCGGGGTGGAAGACTCCCCGGAAGACGCATTCGCCTACCTGCGCGCCCTGGTTGACGAAGAGGTGCCCGAGTCGAAACTGCGCGCCTACATCGCCAGCGCCAGCAAGATGCTGCACTTCCTGGAAGACCGCTGCGGCGCCCGCTTTCGCTCCGTGAAGTACGCGGACTATCACATGGACCTGCAGGGCGCCAGGGAGCACCGGTCCCACGAACCCTTTCCCCTGTACGCGGGCCGTCTCGGGCCCGATTACGCCACCCTGCAGCCGATGCATCCGGGCGCCCAGGCATTCGGCCGCGTGAACTGGACCATCGTCGAAGCGCGGCCCATGATCACCAAGCGCCCGGGTTGGGCCTGGAACACCTTCAAGGTCATGGCTCGGTACTACCTCGACCTGCCACAGCGCTACCGCACCGCCCGGGACCGGCGCCTGACCGCCGGCAATTCGCTGCTGGGCCAACTGCGCAGGGCGCTGAACGATCGCAAGGTGCCGCTGATGCTGGGTGTGGCGCTGGAGGAACTGGTCACCGAGTCGGGCCGGGTGACAGGCGCCCTGGTGAATCACTCGGGCCAGCGCCGCCGCATTCTGGCCCGGCGCGGCGTCATCCTGGCCGCCGGGGGTTTCGAACGGAACCAGGCCATGCGCGAAGCGAACCTCAAGACCGATGGGACAACCTCCGCACAGTGGAGCGGCTCCCAGGGCAACAACACCGGCGATGCCATTCTTGCCGCCGAGCGCATCGGCGCGCGGCTCGAATTCATGGACTGCGCCTGGTGGGCGCCCGCCTTCCGACTCGCCGACGAGGATCGCGCCCGGCCCATGTTCGTGGAGCGCGCGCTGCCCGGCTCCATGATCGTCAACCAGCAGGGCCGCCGGTACATGAACGAAGCTGCCTCCTACCATGTGGCCGGCGGCGAGATGATGCGCCTGAACTCGGATGAGTGTTCCACCACGCCGTCCTGGTTCCTGTTCGATGCGCGCTATCGCGGCGAATACGCCGTGGGCCCGCTGCTTCCCGGGCCGCCGGCCATGGACAAGGTGGTCAAGCAGGGCATGCGCGATGTGATGAAGAAGGGCCAGACGGTCGGCGAGCTGGCCGAGGCAATCGAAGTTCCGGCCGCTGTGCTTCAGGATACGTTCGCCCGTTTCAACGATTTCGCCGCCAGGGGCGAGGACCCGGACTTCCAGCGCGGCGTCAACGGCTACGACCGCTACTACGGCGACCCGCGCAGCGAGCCCAACCCCTGCCTGGCGCCGCTCGAGAAGGCCCCCTTCTATGCGGTGAAGATCTTTCCCGGGGACATCGGCACCAAGGGCGGCGTGCTCACCGACGAGAACGGCTGCGCGCTCGACGCGGACAACCAGCCGATCCGGGGCCTGTACGCTATCGGCAACAGCAGCGCCTCGGTCATGGGGCGCACCTACCCCGGGGCCGGCACGACGCTGGGCCCGGCCATGACTTTCGGCTATCTCGCCGCACATCACCTGGCACAGCAATAGCGAGAGGACACCTCATGGAAACGACGGCCTCCCCTTACGCTCTGACCGGAAACGTGGCCTTGGCCACGGGCGCCGCCCGGGGCATCGGCCGGGCCATCGCGCAAGCCTTCGTTGCGGCAGACATCCGGCACGTGGTATGCGCGGACATCCTCGAAGACACCCTGGCCGAGATCGACACGTCCCCGCAACTCAGCACCGCGGTGCTCGATGTCACCGACCAGGCCCAGTGGCGCAGCGTCGTCGACGCAACGCTCGACTCGCAGGGCCGTATCGACGTTCTGGTCAACAACGCGGGAATCCTGGCTTACGGCACCGTGGCGGAAACCGACCCGGAAGAATTCCGGCGTCTGCTCGACGTCAACGTGATCGGCGTTCTGCTCGGCATGCAGGCCGTGATTCCGCACATGAAAGCCCGGGGAAGCGGCTCGATCATCAATACGTCTTCCGCCTCCGGCATGCTGCCGAGCAATTTCGTCGGCGCCTACGGCGCCAGCAAGTTCGCCGTCCGGGGCCTGAGCCGCTCTGCGGCCATGGAACTCGGGCTGCACGGCATCCGCGTCAACTCGCTGCATCCCGGCGGCGTCGACACGCAGATGACCAATCCGATGGGTCAAACCAAGGACGAACTCGACAAGGGCTACCCGTTCGCGTCACTGCAAAGGGCCGCCCGCACAGAGGAAATCGCCCACGGCGTGACCTACCTGGCCTCGGATGCCGCTTCCTACTGCAGCGGCACAGAACTGGTGATCGACGGCGGCATGACGACCGGCCTTTACTTCCCCGGACTGCCGGGCTCGCCGGAAAACCGGTAGCGTCCGCGTCAAGACGCCAGATGCTCCGCGGCGCGCAGGCCCGAGAAGACGCAGTCCGCAACTGAGAGGCCACTCATGTACAGGTAGGAAGGTATGCCCACGGCCGTTCGCCCGGCCGCATACAATCCCGGCACCTCGTTGCCCTCCGCTTTTATCACCTGCCCCGTCGCTTCGTTCACGACGAGTCCGCCCATGGTGAGTACCGTGCAGGGCAAGAGCTTCGCGCCCAGGGATACATCGATGACGTGCAGCGGAAACTCCAGCCTGTGCACATCTTCCGGGGGTTTGCCGAAAGGGTCCGCTTCCAGGCCGTCCGCCACCCTGGCCGTTTGGCGGAGTGTCTCCGCCAACACCTCCGGATCGAACCCGAGTGCGTCGCACAGGCTTGCCGGGTCCCGATACTTTCGTTTTCCGAACAACATGTTGATGGCGGCGAGTTGCCACTGAAAAGGCAACACCTTCGTCGGCCAGATCTGGCGCCAGGCGTTCCTGACCAGGTGGTTGTCAAGCAGCAGCCAGCCCCGGCCTCCAGCCCCGGCGACCATTGCGTCGCCGATAGTGGCGCCATAGCAGCACTCGTTGACGAAGCGCCGGCCGTTGCCGTCGACCACGACACCCTGGGACCAGGCCAGCGGCGGGTTGATGAAGCGCCAGGCCGTGGCGCGGTCCATGTGGGCGACCGCTCCGCCTGCCGTCTGGCCCAGGCGGATGCCGGAGCCGTCGTCGCCCGGTGTACCAAGGGGAACGCCGTCGGCGAACGCCGGGCAATGGTGATGGACCATGGGCCGGTTGAAGACGAATCCGCCGGCGGACAGGCACAGGCCCCGGTTGGCGCGATAGCGCCGGGTTACCCGTCGGGTTGCTTCGATCTCCGTCGCCCGGGCGAAACATCTGCCCGCCCGCGCATGTGCCGAACGTGCGCCGGGCAGGAAAAACGGGTACATCGCCACCAGCCGGTTGCCCTTGCGCAGGCAGTCCGCGTGCTCGCGGCGGGCATCGCTGCCGGGAGGAAGCTGCCGCGCTTCCACACCCAGAACCACGCCGGACTGATCGACGATCAACCGATGCGCTTCGGTCTTCGTCTCGAGCGAAACGCCGTACTCCAGGCAACGCGCCTTGAGCGGGTCGTAGATGCTGCCGCCGAGGTCGACGGCGCTGCGCCCTTTCCTGATGACGCCGCGGTGACCCCGCGCGGCCGGGGTTGCATGTTTCCGGTACTCGGGCAGAAGCGTGTTGTCGGAGTGATACAGGAAATAATCGACATTGGGGTAGGACGTCTTCTGTTTCCAGACCGGGCCGCCGAAACGCACGCCGTGGCCCATCAGCCAGTCCACGTTGGCAGCGCTGGTTTCGCAGAACCGCATCAGCGTCTCGTCGCTGACGATGCCGCCTGTCTCCAGCTTGAGATAGGCGAACATGTTCCCCGGCGAATCCTCCTCGCCAAGCGCCTTCTGCACCGAGGTGCCGCCGCCGGCATAGATCACGCCGCCGCTTGCCAGGGTGGCGCCGCCGCCTTCGGCCTTGTCCAGGGCGACTACCGAAAGGCCGAGTTCTGCGCAGCGCAGCGCTGCGGTCGCCCCCGCGCCGCCAAAGCCGATGACGAGAACATCCGCCTGCCGGTCCCAATCGACCGATTCCGGGCCGGCGACCACCACCGGTTCGCCCACCGCGGAGTGCCAGTTGTCATCTCCGGGGCGCATTCATCCACCGCCGGCAACCATCGCAATTCGCATTCACGCTACAGATTTTTGCGCTTTTGGAAAGCGTATTGGCCATTTTGTTTCAATATGCGCTTTGAGTCATCAGCTGTAACTGCATTCCGCACTTGCGAGGGGCGCATCTGGCAATGCGCCACTACGCCCCTAAGCCTCGTGTAGCGAAGACTCCCATGGATTCATGGTTGGCACACCTGCCGCCGCAAACGGCTTTGTATCGCGCGTGGCAATTGCCATCCTGTTTGCCGCTGCAGTGGCGGCGATAAATCCGTCCGACGTACCAATGGTGAGCCCCGTTGCTCTGGCCTTTGCCATGAGCTCGGCGTAAGTCCTTGTTACGGCCAGGTCGAAGGGCAGTACTCGTTCTGCGAAGAGGGGCACGACCTCGCTTTCCAATCTGTCCCGCAGCCTGTCCTTCCGTTTTCCCGGTGGGAGCAAGGCAACACCGAAGCGAAGCTCGGCCACTGTGATGGCCGACAAATACAGGGTTTCAATCGCCTGAGCATCGATCCACTCGATTACACGAGATTCAGGGGCCCTGCGCAGCGGCTCCGAAATGACGTTGGTGTCAAGCATGATCATTCAAAGCTCGCCGACCTGGCCGAAGTCGTGTCTCGGGCCTGTTCCATGATCGCGAGATCTTCCTCCGTCAACCCCGCCTCGCGACCGATCTCCATCAGAAGCGATCCGAGCTTGAGCCGTGTTTCCGGCTTGACACTGTCTTCCAGAATGGCTCGGACTTCCGCCTCCGGGCTCCTGCCGTTTCTAGCCGCCCGCACCCCCAGTGCCCTATGCACTTCCTCGGGGTAAATTCCTATTCTCAAAGT
>JAPOON010000406.1 GCA_026713405.1 Gammaproteobacteria bacterium | reverse complement strand
GCAGTTTCCTCTTCCTGTTCCGCGCTGGCGGCATAACCCGCAGCCCGCCGCAATGATTGGCGCAGGACGCCCACCACCCGGCTGCGAAAGCTGCCCGGACGTTTCCGGTCGCGGTCTGCCTCCGAAGGCCGTTCGAGGTCGTCCGATGTCAGGTCAGCGTCGGATTGTCTTTGATCGCCCTGCGAAGCCGCGGGACTGATCGGGTTGACCCGCTGTATTCGATTGATGCGCATTGTCGGATCGGAAGCAGTAGCTTGGTTGCCTGGTCGAGTTGGTGGCTGGACGAATCTGGGAAAATCATGCGTCTCGATGCACGAGCCAAGTGTTGTGACATCGGCTGGCCGGAATAGTTCCCGAGCTGAATGCGCGCGGGGTGATGGAGAGAATCTTTCGAACAACGGGAACCTTCAGGCACAGCGCGGTCCAATCTGGCTGGCCGAAGCAAAGCCGCCTTCGTATCATGTATGGACACTGCTGTTTACCAGAAGTTTCGCGCCCGCATTCTTCGGGAAAGCGATTTCATCACCTGATTGCCCTTGGAGAAAAACCCTCATGACTGTTATGACTGTGATTGCAACAGGCTGTAACCGCCTGACACGGACTCGATGGAAAACCGCCGGTTGGCTTCTGGCGCTGCTTGCCGCACCTGCGGCGGCTGCCGCCGAGTCGGCGTCCGCGGCCATGGCGACTGAAATAGAGGAGGTCGTGGTGGTCTGCACCCGCGCGCTGCCCCGTTCCGTGGAGGACTCGTCCGTCCCGGTCGATACCATCAGCAGCGAAGACTTCAAGAACCAGGGCGGTACCGACATGACCAACCTGGTCCGGGCGCTGGTGCCGTCGTTCCACGTCAGCGACAACCCCTCCCGCGACCTGGCCGCCCTGCTGCGCCCGGTGAACCTGCGCGGGCTGGCGCCGGACCATACCCTGGTGCTGATGAACAGCAAGCGCCGGCACCGGGGCTCGGTCATCCAGTGGATTTCAAACGGCGCATCGAACGGCGCGCAGGGGCCGGATATCTCCGCCATCCCGGCCATTGCCATCAAGCGCATGGAAGTATTGCGCGACGGCGCCGCTGCCCAGTACGGCTCCGACGCCATCGCCGGGGTGCTGAATTTCGTGCTCAAGGACGCCGCGCAAGGCATGGCGTTCGAGGCGAAGTACGGTGTGCATACCGCGGACTCCGAAGAGGACACCACAAGCGTTGCCGGCAACATTGGCCTGCCGCTTGCCGAGCGCGGTTTCGCCAACCTGAGTTTCGAGTACGCCGATTCCTCGCCGACCGACCGTAGCGTGCAGCACGGGGACGCCACGGCGCTGATCGGCCTCGGTATCCCCAACGTGGCCGTCCCGGCCAAGCCCTGGGGCTCGCCCAAGGTCAGCGACAGCATCAAGGCGGTGGCCAACATCGGCATCGACCTTGCCGACGGCCACCAGCTCTACGCGTTCGGCAACTACGCGAACCGCGAGGTGGAGACAGCCTTCTTCTTCCGCAGCCCCATGAACCGGAACGGCGTCTACAAGACCAGCAGCAACATCTTCCTGGTGGGCGGCGATGGCTGTCAGGCTCAGTACGACGTGCCTTCCACGGCCGGCAACCTGCTGGCATTCCGCGACCGGGTAACGGCCGATGCGGACTGTTTCTCATTCGTCGAGCTGTATCCGGAAGGGTTCTCGCCCGTTTTCGGCGCCGAAATGACGGATTATTCATTCGTCGCCGGCATCAAGGGCGGCCTGGCCAACGGGTTGCTCTACGACGTCTCCGGCAGCATCGGCGAGAACAACATGGACGGGTTCCTCAACAACACGCTGAACCCGTCGCTAGGGCCCGGATCGCAGCGTGATTTCGATATCGGCGAGTACACGCAGACCGAGACCAATCTGAATATCGACCTGTCCTACCCGGTCGATGTCGGCATGGCCTCGGACCTGGACATCGCCGGCGGTTTCGAGTGGCGGGAAGAAGAGTTCGAGATCTCCACGGGCGAACAGGCATCCTGGGGGATCGGCCCCCACCAGCAGTACGGCTTCGGGACGGGCTCCCACCGGGTCTGCGGGGTCTCACCCCCGTCT
>JAPOON010000405.1 GCA_026713405.1 Gammaproteobacteria bacterium | reverse complement strand
CTCGGCAACCGGCGCCGACCATCCCGCCGCAGCCGAGGTCATCGCCGCCGGGGAAAGCGACTGGCGCCGGGTGGTCGAAGGTTTGACCGGCCCGGTTCCCGGTAACCGGGCGGTGTTCTTCCAGATACACATGACCCACCACCTGCTTCCGGGGATCGATCGAGGCTGGATGGACGTGGTGGAAAACTGTTTCCTGATCCGCGATCCTCGGGAAGTGATCGCCTCCTACGCCCGAATCCGCGACGAGGTGAACGCGCACGATGTGGGCATCGTGCAACAGGCCGAGATATACGACTACGCCGCCTCCAGGTGCAAGCGCGCACCGCTCGTCCTCGATGCCCGGGACCTGCTCGAAAACCCCCGCGGCGTGCTGAGCGCGTTGTGCGAAAGCCTTGGTGTCGCATTCACCGAACGCATGCTCTCCTGGCCGCCCGGTCCCCGCGCGAGCGACGGCATATGGGCCAGGCACTGGTACGCCTCTGTTTATGAGTCCACCGGATTCAAACCCCACGCACCCACCGCACACGCTCTTCCGGCGCATCTCGAACCCCTCGCGCGCGAGAGCGAACGCCACTATCGCCGTCTCTGGCGCCGCCGGCTCGGCAGCGATTGAAGTCTCCATGACAGACCCGGCCCACGCGGCTCGAAGCGGCGCCCGACAACGACCATCGACTTGAGCAATTCGGACATGCCCGCCAAACTCGCCCGTTCGGTTTGCCCTTGAGGAAATCCCGTTGTTCGAAAAGCTGATGACGCTGGCCGACCTTGATGGAGGCGAGTTCGAGGGACCCGCGTCTCCGGAACGGGGCGATACGCTCTTCGGCGGCCACTTGATTGCGCAGTGCCTGGCGGCCGGGCAGCTGACGGTTGCGGACGACCGGCACGTCAACTCTCTGCATGCCTATTTCACGCGGCCGGGAGACGTAGATCTTCCGGTCACCATAACCGTGCACGCGGTGCGGGATGGGCGCTCGTTTTCCTGGCGGGAGACGGCGGCAAGCCAAGGGGGCAAGGAACTGTTTCGCATGTCGGCGTCTTACCAGGTGCCGGCCGAGTCGCCCGACTACGCCCGTCCGGCCAGGCCGGATGTACCCCCTCCCGAAGAGGTCCCGCTAACCTACGGTGAATTCACCATGCGGCAGACCGGTGAGGATACCTGGGACGGCATGGAGCGGCCGATCGACATCCGCTACGTCAACGCGCCCGAGACGTCTCGCGGCACTGCCGTCACCGAAAGCCAGCTGATGTGGATGCGCATCCCCGAACGATTGCCGGACACACCGGCCATCCACCATGCCGGCCTCGCCTACCTGTCGGACGCCACCCTCGTCGACCACGTCATGCTGCCCCACGGCATGCGCTGGCAGGATGGGGATTTTCTGGGCACCAGCCTCGACCACGCCATGTGGTTTCACCGGTTCGCCCGGGCGGACGAATGGCTGCTGTTCGAACAGACCGTGGAATCGACCGGCGGCGGGCGGGGACTCGCGCGCGGTTACTTCTTCGATCGGGACGGTGCGCTCATCGCCACCTGCATGCAGGAAGGGCTGATGCGGTGGGTGAGGTATTGAGTTTGCGCCCTGCATCAGCCCCATCTGTGGACAACCTGTCATCTTCCTGTGGAAAACTCGCTATACTGATTACGGGGCACAGGGCGGAGGACAAGTGAGTGAACAGCCACTGCATGTAGTGAATGCGCAGGCCAATGGAGTTAACGCAAAACCGCTTCGCGTCGACAAACGCGTTCGCTACGTCAGGCGCATCGACCAGATTCCCCAGATACCCCCGGAAGTGGCAGCCCGCCTCGGGCCGGTTGCCAAGCGCTACGTATTCCGCGCCAACAACTACTACCTCGGCCTAATCGACTGGAGCGACGAGAACGACCCGATCCGGCAACTGATCATCCCCCGGGAGGAAGAACTCACCGACTGGGGCCGTCTCGACGCCAGCAACGAAGCGGCCATCACCCCCGTGCGGGGCGTTCAGCACAAGTACACCGACACCGTGTTGCTGCTGTGCAACGAAGTCTGCGGCGCCTATTGCCGTTACTGTTTCCGCAAGCGCCTGTTCATGGACGAAAACGACGAGGTGACGAAAGACATCAGCGAGGGGCTGCGCTATATCGCGGAGCATCCCGAGGTCACCAACG
>JAPOON010000404.1 GCA_026713405.1 Gammaproteobacteria bacterium | reverse complement strand
GGGGGCGGGACGTCCCATCCGGCGAAGGGGCGGAGCGCCAATCGATGCGGGAGGAACCGCCCGCCGACGTACAGCCTGCGGAGGAGCGGCTGGTGCGCTACAGCGAGGAGCGCGAGCCCTGCACGGATTATGCGCCTCTGCGCCAGCCCCTGTACGGGGATCTTCACGTTCACACCAGTTTCTCGTTCGATGCGGCGGCCAACAGCATCGGAGCCACGCCGGAGGATGCGCATCGCTTTGCCCGGGGCGAAGCAATCGATTTCTGGCCGCTGGACGAGGCCGGTGACCCGGCCGGCAAGTTCGCCATCGACCGCCCCCTGGACTTTCTGGCGGTTACCGACCATGGCGAGGTTCTGGGCGAGCGTGCCATCTGCCGAACACCCGGCAGCCACGCCTACGACACGCCTTTCTGTACCGCATACCGCGAGGATCAGCGGCAGGGCATGGCCATGCTTGGCCAGGTGATCACCACGGAAACGCCTGTACGTGTGCCGGAGATCTGCGGCGAAGACGGTGCGCAGTGCCTGGGAGCGGCGGTGGAGCCCTGGGGACGCATGATCGAAGCCGCGGAGGCAGCCTACGACCGCACCGCCGAGTGCTCGTTCACCAGCTTCGTGGGCTACGAATACACCGGCACGCCGGGGGTTTCCAACTATCACCGCAACGTAATCTTCCGCAACGGCAACGTGCCGGAACTGCCGGTGTCCTATGTGGATGCGCCCATCGACAGCGAGCTCTGGCGCGGTCTGGACGAGGCATGCCCGGCCGCCGATGGCTGCAGTTACCTGACCATTCCGCACAACACGAACCTGGCCAACGGCCGGATGGCGCCCTACATGGGGGTCGACGGGTCCGTCGAAAGCCGCCGCGCCTATGCCGCCGTTCGCCTGGAACGCGAGCCGATCGTCGAGATCTTCCAGCACAAGGGGGCATCGGAGTGCATCAACGGCCTGACCGCGGTGCTGGGCGCGCCCGATGAACTCTGCGATATCGAGGCGGTTCGGGTGATCGGGCGCGAGGAAACCTATGTCGACACGGCCATGGTTGACGGTGAACCGGTCATGGAGCAGCACGGCCTGGTCACCGAAGAGTGCGGCGACGATGTCGGCGCGTTCGGCATGCTGGGCGCGGGCTGCGTGGATGCGACGGACTTCGTGCGTTCGGCGCTGGTGGTGGGCCTCAGGGAGGAACGGGAAACGGGCATGAACCCCGTAAAGCTCGGCATCATCGCTTCCACCGATACCCACACGGCGACACCCGGAGCGGTGAGCGAATCCGATTATCGCGGTGCGGTAACCGGTGAAGCCACACCCGTCGAGCGCTTGCAGCCCGGGCTGCTCACCGCCGGTCCGGAAGGCAATCCGGGCGGTCTCGCCGGCGTCTGGGCCGTCGAGAACTCGCGGGATGCCATCTTCGAAGCCATGCAGCGGCGGGAAGTCTTCGGCACCTCCGGCCCGCGCATCGCACCGCGACTCTTCGCCGGATGGGGCTTTGATGAGGGGATGTGCGGCAACGAGTCCCTGGTTGCCGATGGCTATGCGGGCGGCGTGCCCATGGGCGGCGACCTGGGTGATGCGCCGTCGGGCGACGCCAAACCGCGCTTCGTCGCGTTTGCGGCGCGCGACCCGGCGGAAGGCGCTGCGCCGCTCGATCGCCTGGAACTGATCAAGGGTTGGGTCGATGCGGATGGCGCGATGCACAGCGCGGTGCGCAGGATCGCCGGTTCGGCGGATGTGGAAGCGGGTTCGGAGACTCTCTGCTCCGTCGTTTCCGATGATGAATTCGATGCATCCGAGTCGGCCTACTATTACCTGCGGGTGGTGGAGGTGCCCACGCGCCGCTGGAGCAGCTACGATTGCGAGGGCCTCGGAGCGGAGGCGCCGGCGCTGTGCAGCGACGGCAGCCTGCCCGAGACCATCGTGGAAATGGCCTGGACGTCGCCGGTCTGGTACCGGCCCGGGGAGGCGGGCGCACCGGAGTAGGGTTGCGCCGCGGATCGGCCTGACGGTGTATTGCGCCCGCGAACGACGGGCGCCGTTAGCCTACTGGGCGACGGAACGCGGGGGCGGCACGATGCGCTGCACGCTGATCGATTCCCGGTCTAGCAACTCCCCTACGCGGGGACTGATCTCGTTATTCCACTCGTCTGTGTCATAGACGGCGGCGTACAGGCGTTCGCGCTCGGCCTCGGACTCGAAGCGGCGCAGCCAGATGTAGACCGAGTCGTCCGCTTCGCCCCGGAAGCTGCCGGTAATGACCATCCCGCGCGCGACCTGGAAAGGGATGATCGTCTCCTCCATGAACGGAACCCATTCATCCATCTTGCCGGGGAGAATCTTGTATTGGCGAAGCTCGTAGAACATGAGGAAACCATCCTGTTGCGGCTGTTGGCCGAAACTATAGCAGCGTTCCCGACCGCCGATTGGGACGGCCTGCCGGGTCGGTGGTCCGGAGGCCGTGGCGGCATCGAAGAAGAAAAGCGCACCCTCACCGTTGCGCTGCCAATGGCCTAACGGTGAAGTCAAGTCGCACGAACGACGGCAGGTGGAATGACGGTGTATGGCGTCTCCACGTAGAATTGCGGGCAAGGGAGGCCGGATTCGATCTGACTGGATGCAGGGAACACCATCGAAGCGCTGGAACGTTTCCGCTCCGTCGGCAGTAGCGGAAATCCGAACGGAGGACGGCGCCTCCATTTTTGTCCGCCGGCACGGCAACCCCGCCGGGCCCCGTGTACTGATGACCCACGGCAACGGTCTTGCGGCAGACCTGTACTATCCGTTCTGGTCCCTGCTCGCGGATCATTTCGAGCTTCTGCTCTACGATCTTCGCAGCCACGGCTGGAATCCGGCCGGAGACCTGCGGTCGCAGAATTTTCCTTCGCTGCTGCGCGACAACCGCCATGGTCGCAGGGCCATCAGCAG
>JAPOON010000403.1 GCA_026713405.1 Gammaproteobacteria bacterium | reverse complement strand
GTCTCCCCGGTCCGGCGCAGCCGGTTCCACCGCAGTGGCGCGTCGGCGGCGAACTGGGTCGCTGCCATGCTTATGCCTGCCTTCCAGCCCTTGAGGGTGCGCCCGGCCAGGTAGTATTCGTCGAGGTTCTTCGAGGCTCTCCTGCGGGCCCGCAAACCGGCCGTTACGGACCAGGCGACGAAGAACAGCACGATTGACAGGTCGATACCGGACATCAGATTCCCTTGGGCGTTCAGCCTTGAGCGGTAACTCGTGACGAATGTTCCGCCGCCGGCTGCATTCGCTCCCGGCACAAGCCGGGCAACTCAATCCTCGGTTTCGTTGGGAATAATGATATCGATATCAACAGAGCAATCAAGGTATCCGGGGCTGCAGCGAACTGCTAATGCCGGAGTCGGCTTGTCGGCGCCTTTACGGTGCCGGGGCGAGGCGGGAAGACGGGTGCCCGTCGTTGTGCGTCGGCGGGCGACTGAACCGTGGAAACAGTCGCGGCCGGATTTCGGAGCTCAGGTGATTTCCACGCTCTCGACAAGTCCGGGGCGCACCAGGGGCGCCTTGCGCTTGCGCTCGTATTTCCTGGCCGGGGTGTTGACGATGTCGGTCAGTTCACCCGCCGCGAGCCCGGTGGCGATGCGCTCGGGCGTTACCTCCGCGTAGGTAGTGGTGCGCTGCCGCGGTACGCGCCCGGCGGCCTCGATCATGGCGGCCATCTGTTGCGGCGAGGTTTCCTGGCCGTGGCTGGTACCGGCGGCCCGGCTGATGCTCTCGTTCATGAGGGTGCCGCCGAGGTCGTTGCAGCCGGCGTTCAGGCAGGCCGCCAGGCCCGCATGGCCCATCTTCACCCAGCTCGCCTGGATGTTGGTGATGTGCGGGTTGAGGGCGAGCCGCGCCACGGAGTGCATGAGGATCGCCTCGCGGAAGGTCGGCCCCTTGCGCGCCCGTCCCTTGAGATACATGGGCGCTTCCATGTGCACGAAGGGCAGGGGGACGAACTCGGTGAAGCCGCCGGTGCGCTTCTGCAGGTTGCGAATGCGCAGCAGGTGCCGCGCCCAGTGCTCGGGGCGCTCGACGTGGCCGTACATGATGGTCGACGTGGTTCTGAAACCCACCGCGTGGGCTGCCTCCATCACCTGCAGCCATTGGGCCGTGTTGATCTTGTCGGCGCAGATCACCTGGCGCACTTCGTCGTCGAGTATCTCGGCGGCCGTTCCCGGCAGGGTGCCGAGGCCCGCCTCCTTGAGACGGGACAGGTAGGTTTCCAGGTCGAGCCCGAGGGTCGCGGCGCCCTGCCACACCTCCAGGGGCGAAAAGGCGTGGATGTGCATGTCGGGCACGGCCGCCTTGACTGCCTCGAGGATCTCGATGTAGGTCTCTCCGGTGTACTCGGGGTGGATGCCGCCCTGCATGCACACCTCGGTGCCGCCCCGGGACCAGGCCTCCTCGGTGCGACGCTGTATTTCCTCGTGGGAAAGATCGTAGGGCCGGCCGCGCAGGTTTTCCGACAGCTTGCCCTTGGAGAAGGCGCAGAACTGGCACTTGAAGTAGCAGATGTTGGTGTAGTTGATGTTGCGGTTGACCACGAAGCTGACGGTGTTGCCGTTGACGGACGCGCGCAGTGCATCGGCGGCCCGGGTGACCGCGGCGAAGTCCTCGCCCCTCGCCTGGAACAGGCACACCACGTCGGCCTCGGCCCGGGCT
>JAPOON010000402.1 GCA_026713405.1 Gammaproteobacteria bacterium | reverse complement strand
GCATCGGCCATGATGACCAGTTCCATGATGTTGTCGTTGGTCGGCGCACAGGTGGACTGCAGGATGAAGGCGTCGCAGCCGCGAACGTTTTCATGGATCTCGACATTGGCCTCGCCGTCGCTGAACCGCCCGAGCTCGGACCGCCCGAGATCGATACGCAGTTCGTTGACAATCCGCTCGGCAAGCGGCCTGTTAGAACTCCCTGAGAAAACCATGAGTTGGGCCACGATCCGTATTCCCTGCGCTTATGCTCTGACCGGTTTCAATGCTGTACTGTTGGCTGGGGTGGCAGGATTCGAACCTGCGAATGCCGGGATCAAAACCCGGTGCCTTACCACTTGGCGACACCCCAATGATCGCGCCCCCTGGTGCAATATGCGGGCCGGCGGCGCGCTATTCTGAGGTTGGCCTTGCATCCTGTCAAACACGCACAGAATCAACGGCTTAAAATTGTCACGCGGACGCGGTATCCGGGCCGCTCGGCAGTGACGCGGCCGGTCTCCGTACGGTCTCCGCGGGCCTCGAACCGGTCGTATTTCACCTGCCAGCCGAGCTGCCGGAAGGCGGTCAGGCGGCCCTCCTCGTCGTGCTCCGATGCCTCGACGCCCCCATCCGGCGCCGGGCGGCCCGACATCCACCAGGGCAACACCGCTAGCGGCAGGCTCCAGCCGAGTTGCCGGCGCATCACCACGCCGGGTTCGCCCGACAGCGCGGGCCCGGCGTTCCTGCCGGTGATCTCGATACGGTCCGAGTCGCCGCGCAACCGGGTGCTGCCCTGTCCGAGCGGCCCCCAGAGCACGATATCGTAGCGGTCGCCGGTCTGCCGCCAGACAAAGCGCGCAGAATGGCTCCGCTCCCCCTCCAGGACGCCGACCTTGCCCTCGACCCGGAAGTCGGCCGGCCCGGTCTCGACCGGAAGCTGCGCGCAGCCGCTCGACAGGAGGAGCGCGGCCAGCAACCGCACACCCCGTGCCGCTGCCCGCGGTCGAATCGGCCAGCGCTTTGTCCTCAGGCCGGGCATGGCCAAGTGTGCCCTCTGCTACAATTAATGGTTACCCCTACCACTGACGAGCCTCGGTAAAAGTGGCGATATTGGCATACGGCATCAACTACCGCACCGCCGCACTGGACCTGCGGGACCGGGTTGCGTTTCCTGCCGACGTCCTCGGCAGCGCCCTGATGGCCGTCACCCGTGCTGTCCCGAGCGTGACCGAAGCGACAATACTCTCTACCTGCAACCGCACCGAAATATATTGCGTCATCGATCCGGCCGACGAAACGGCCCTGGCCCAATGGCTCGCCGACTACAGGGGCGTGCCCGTCGACGAGATCCGGAGCGCCGCCTACAGTCACTGGGACCAGGATGCCGCCCGGCACCTGATCCGTGTGGCTGCCGGCCTGGACTCACAGGTCCTCGGCGAACCGCAGATCATGGGCCAGGTCAAGTCCGCGTGCGAGCTGGCGCGCAATCTCGGCGCCCTGGGTACGGGGCTGGATCTACTGTTCAGGGTGTCCCTCAACGCGGCGAAACGTATCCGCACCGATACCGACATCGGTCGCAATCCCATATCCGTGGCCTATGCCGCCGTCGCCATGGCCAGGCGGATTTTCGCCGACCTCACCAGCAAGGCGGCGCTGTTGCTCGGGGCAGGCGACACCATTCAACGGGTTGCCGACTATCTGGGTGAACACGGCATCGGCGCCATGGCGATTGCCAACCGGACCATTGCAAACGCGGAACACCTGGCCGCGCGCCACCAGGCAATTCCCATGCAACTCACCGATGTGGCCGCGGCGCTGCAAGACTACGACATCGTCATCGCCTCCACGGGCAGTTCCCTGCCGGTGGTGGGCAAAGGAGCGGTCGAAGCGGCAATGAGGGGCCGGCGCCACAAACCCATCTTCATGGTCGACATCGCAGTGCCCCGGGACATCGAGCCGGAGGTGGCCGACCTGCCCGATGTCTTTCTCTACTCCATCGACGACCTCACCGAGATCATCCAGGAAAACCTCAAGCAACGGTTGTCGGCAGCGGACTCCGCCCAGGCGCTGGTCGATGAAGGCGCCTACCGTTACGCCCGGGAACGACGCACCCTCAAGGGCCAACGGCTGCTCCGGCAGTTGCGGGAGAACGCCCAGGATGCGCAGCTGGCCGAACTCGACAAGGCGCGCAGGGCCCTGGCCCGGGGCGTAGAGGCTGACGAAGTCGTGGCCAGCCTCGCCCAGGCGCTGACCAACAAGCTGATTCATCCACCCACCGTTGCCATCCGGCAGGCAAGCGCCGAGGGCCGGGTGGACCTGCTCGATTTCCTGAAGTCGCTGTACAAGCTCGACTGAGCGCAGGGGTCCGTTCAATGGCTCTGCAACCATCCGTGTTGACCAGGCTGTCCAAACTCGCGGACCGCTACGACGAAATCTGCGGCTTGCTGGCGAAACCGGAGATCGTCAACGACCGGAACCAGTACACGGCGCTTTCCAAGGAACTGGCCGAAGTCGAACCCGTGGCCCTGGGCTACCGGCAGATAACCAAAGTCACCGGCGACCTGGAGGAAGCCCAGGAACTGGCCCGCGGCGACGACCCCGACCTGCGTGAACTGGCGCGCGAAGATGTCGCTTTCCTGAGCGGACGGCTGGAGGCGCTTGAACGATTGCTGAAAAGCCACCTCATACCCAGGGACCCTCACGACGGGTCAAACGTCTTTCTCGAGATCCGCGCCGGCACGGGCGGCGATGAAGCAGCCATCTTCTCGGGCGACCTGTTCCGCATGTACGCCCGATTTGCCGAGCACCAGGGCTAGAACATCGAGGTGCTGAACGAGCGTCCCGGCGAGCACGGCGGCTACAAGGAGATCATCACGCGTGTCGATGGCAAGCGGGCCTTCAGCCGGCTGAAGTTCGAGTCCGGCGTGCACCGGGTGCAACGCGTGCCGGACACGGAGTCGCAGGGCCGGATACACACTTCCGCCTGCACCGTTGCCGTGTTGCCGGAAATCGATGAAGTCGATGCCGTCGAGATCGAGAAGAGCGACCTCCGTGTCGACCTGTTCCGGGCTTCCGGCGCGGGCGGACAGCACGTCAACAAGACCGATTCGGCGGTGCGGCTCACCCACCTGCCCAGCGGCATCGTGGTCGAATGCCAGGACGAACGTTCCCAGCACAAGAACCGGGCGCGCGCCATGGCCTTGCTGCAGGCCAAACTGGTGGACGCCGCCCGCTCCGAGCAGCAGGCGGAACAGGCCGAATCGCGCCGCAACCTCATCGGGTCGGGAGACCGCTCGGAGCGCATCCGCACCTACAACTTTCCCCAGGGGCGCGTCACCGATCATCGCATCAACCTCACCCTGTACCGCCTCGACGAAGTGCTGCAGGGGGCGCTGGACGTGCTCGTCCAACCCCTCGTTCAGGCACACCAGGCCGATCAACTCGGCCGGCCGGACCCCTGATTCGCGGACAAGGCCGTCAAGTGAATCCGATTCGCACGCCAACTGCCGCTTTCCCGTCACCCTTAACCAGGCGGCTCGCCAGGCAATGAGTGAGGTTCGCCATGGGGAAGACCGGTTCCGCACCGGGCACGCCGGCCCTTCGTGCCGCCACGGCACATCCGGCCGGTGGCTTGCCGCCAACGCCGACCTGGGCCGTATCGATGCGGAACTGCTGCTGGGCCACGTGCTCGACATGGGCCGGGCAACGGTCATCGCCTACCCGGAAACGGTGCTGACGAACGGTCAGGAGGAGCGCCTGAACCGGCTGGCCAACCGGCGCCGAGAACGGGAGCCGCTCGCCTATATTCTGGGGCGAAAAGAGTTTTACGGGCTCAACTTCCGAGTCGGCGAAGATGTGCTGGTGCCCCGGCCGGAGACGGAACTCGCGGTGGAACTCGCCCTGCGGCTGGCGCCCCGTGGTGGCCGGGTCGTCGACCTGGGAACGGGCAGCGGCTGTATCGCGATTGCCCTCAAGGTACACCGGCCAGACCTCCGGGTCGCCGCCACGGATGCTTCCTTCGCCGCGCTGAAGGTCGCTTCGGCGAACGCCAGCGCCAACGCCGCGGACATCGCCTTCGTGCAGGGCGACTGGCTCACCTGCCTGGGCGGCCCCATCGACTGTATCGTTGCAAATCCGCCCTACGTCGCCGCGGACGACCCGGCCCTGGCGGAGTTGCAAAGCGAACCGGCAAGTGCCCTCGTCGCCGGTTTGGACGGGATGGGGGCTGTGCGCAGAATCGTCGAACAGGCTCCATGCCGCATGGCGCCCTCCGCCTGCCTGATCCTCGAACACGGCTATTGCCAGGCGCCTGCGGTCCGTGATTGCCTCACCCTCGCCGGCTTCCGCAAGATCGAGCCCCATCGTGATCTTGCCGGCCTGGATCGGGCCACCGTTGCGTACATGGAAAGCTGACCATGGATGACAGCGAACTGTTGCGCTACAGCCGGCAGATCATGCTGCCCGAGATCGACATCGAGGGACAGGAACGGCTCGGCAGCGCCACCGTCCTCGTGGTGGGGCTGGGCGGGCTGGGTTCTCCGGTGGCCATGTACCTCGCCGCCGCGGGCATCGGCAGGCTCATTCTCAATGATTTCGATGCGGTGGATCTTTCCAATCTGCAACGTCAGATCGTCCACGTGGACGCCTCGGTGGGCGTGCCCAAGATTCAGTCGGCGGCAAGGACCCTGGCTGCGCTGAATCCATTGGTAGCGGTGGAAACTATCGGCGAAAGACTTTCCCGGGAGGCGCTGGAAGCACTGCTGGCCCGGGTGGACCTGGTGCTCGATGCCAGCGACAACTTCGCAACGCGCTACCTTGTGAACGACGCCTGCTGGCGCGCCGGAAAACCGCTGGTCTCAGGCGCCGCCATCCGCTGGGAAGGGCAGGTCGCCCTGTTCGACCCCCGCCGCCCCGAATCGCCCTGCTACCGGTGCCTGTATCCGGAAGGCGACGATCAGGCCCTGAACTGTGCGGAGAACGGCGTCATCGCGCCGCTGGTGGGTGTGGTGGGGGCCATGCAGGCCATGGAAGCCGTCAAGGCGATTACCGGGGTGGGCGAGCCCCTGGTGGGGCATGTTCTCTACTACGACGCCAAGCGCGCCGACTGGCGGAAATTCAGGCTCGGGAAGCGGGCCGCCTGTCCGGTCTGCGGAAGTTGACCGGATAAGGCCCGGTCATCGCCGTCAGCAGGCGGCTCTTCACCGCCTCCGTATCCGCCTCGCCGCACAGGTCCTTCAACTGCGTCACCTCGAGGCCGCTGATCCCGCAGGGATTGATCCGCTGGAAAGGTTCGAGGTCCATGTCGATGTTGAAAGCCAGGCCATGATACGAGCAATGCCGCCGCACCCGGAGGCCCAGCGCCGCAATCTTGGCGCCGTTGACGTATACGCCGGGTGCATCCGGCCGCGCTTCGGCAACGATGCCGTAGCCGCCAAGCACATCGATTATCGCCGACTCGATGCCGGAGACGAGCCCGCGCACCGACAGCCCCATCCTGCGCAGGTCGAACAGCAGGTAGCCGACGATCTGCCCCGGGCCGTGGTAGGTGACCTGGCCGCCGCGGTCGGTCTGCACCACGGGGATATCGCCGGCGGCGAGCAGGTGCCGGGTCTTGCCTGCCTGGCCCTGGGTGAAGACCGGATCGTGCTCGGTGAACCACAATTCGTCCGGCGTATCGTCGCCACGGTTCCGGGTGAACTCCTGCATGTCCTGAAACACCGGCCCGTACTCGGTACGGCCGAGATCGCGAACGATGACCTGGTGCGTGACGTCCGCTGCCGACGCGGCAAGCGCCGCTGAACTCACTCGAATAGCCCGTTGAACAGTAGTTGGACGAAATCGGCGGCTTGCGCGAATACGCCGGACTCTTCCACCGCCTGCAATGACACCAGGGGCGCCGTGTACAGCGTATCGTCGCCCAGGGTCAGTTGCAGGGAGCCGATTTCAACGCCTGCCGCCAGGGGCGCTTCGAGATGGTCGGGCAACTGCAGCGCCACCTCCACGTTGTCGTAGTGCCCGCGCGGGATGGTGACGACCACCGGCTCGGCAACGCCGATGTCCACCGAGTCGGCCTCTCCGTACCAGATCTGCGCGTTTTTCAGAGGCACGTCGGCCTCGTACAATCGCTTGGTCTCGTAGTAGCGAAATCCGTAGGTAAGCAGCTTCTGGGTTTCCCGCACCCGCGTGTTGCCGTCGGCAGCGCCCATCACCACGGAGATCAGCCGCATGCCCTCACGCTTCGCCGATGCCACCAGGCAGTATCCGGCGGCATCGGTATGGCCGGTCTTGACTCCGTCGACGGTCCGGTCACGGTAAAGCAGGCGGTTGCGATTCGGCTGCTCGATGTCGTTGTACTTGAACGACCGCTCCGCATAGATGGCGTAGTTCTCCGGAAACCGATGGATGTATTCCCGGGTCAGGACCGCAAGGTCTCTGGCTGACGTATAGTGATCGTCCGCCGGAAGCCCGGTGGAATTCATGAACTGGGTGGCAGTCAGCCCCAGTTCATCCGCCTGGCGGTTCATCATGTCGGCGAACGCGCCCTCGCTGCCGGCGATGTGTTCGGCCAGGGCCACGCTCGCATCGTTACCCGACTGCACGATGATGCCCCGCAGCAGGTCGGAGACCGATACCCGCGTCCCTTCCTGGATGAACATGCGCGATCCCGGCGTTCGCCATGCCTCGACGCTGACGAGCACTTCATCGGCATGCGAAATCCGGCCGCTGGCCAATTCTCCCGCGGCGATGAACCCGGTCATGATCTTGGTCAGGCTGGCGGGATGCAGCGGCTCGTCGCTGTTCTGCCCGGCGATGATCCGGTCGGTGTCCGCGTCCATCAGCACATAGGACTTGGCGGCAATGCCGGGGGGCGGAGGTACCGCCGGGACCGGAACGCTCGCCGCGCCGGCCCAACCGCACACCCCGAACAAGAGGACAACCAGAACGCCGATTCTCATGAGTCTCCTGCTGAACGCTGGCCGGAAGGGCGCCATTCTACCCGGCACGACGCGGGGGTCTAGCAGCCCGTGGCAAAAGTCCGGCGAAGCACCGAGAGGGGCGCGAGGGGGGGCGAAAGGATGCGCCCGCCTGGCAAGACGCGAGGAGCGAGAATATCGGGCAAATTTGAGCCACGAGCGGAGCCTTCAGCCGGGGTGCGCGAGGGGGCACACCTCGCATGAAAACGCAGTCAGGCGGGCGCAGCGGTGTTCGAATGCCGGCGGACTTTT
>JAPOON010000401.1 GCA_026713405.1 Gammaproteobacteria bacterium | reverse complement strand
GTGGGGACGAAGAAACATCTGGCCCCCAGGCCTCTGGCTGAAGCGGTCCGGGAAACGGCAGGGAAGGCGCAGATGCGTCTGACGAAGCGCTACCCAAGTTTCTACGCTTTCCGGTCGTTTAGCACGTAAGCCTTCGGCGTAGGCCGCCTGTCAGTTTTGTCGGGGATTGAGGAGATTGCGCGCTGAGATGGGTGGGCGCTGCGGCGCGCCGGTCGGAAACCGCGCCTACCTGAGCCCGGCGCCCCTGCCGGAGATGGCCGCGCACATTGCCGGTTCGGCGGGTCCGAGCGGCACCAATATCGACTATCTGAGGAGGCTCGCGGGCGAATTGCGCCGGCTCGGCATCGACGACGCGCATGTGTTTAAGCTGGAGCGTTGCGTCGAAGACCTCGACCGGCATGGGGAACCGGCCTGAGCAACGCCACCGGATCGCAATGTCGGCGGGAAATCGAAGCCGGGGTTCAAGCCGGCCGGGCGCGGCCGTCTTCATCCCAGTCGTCCCAACCCGGGAACTTGAGCGGTGTATCCCGGCCCAGGGTCATCAGCCGCCTTTTCCAATGCTCCCGGTACAGGCTGAGACGCCGGCTGTTGTCGTCTTCGTCCGTGTAGGAAAAGCCATGCCCCTGGATGCCGAACGCCACAAAGGGCGGCAGGACAAGGAAGCCCATATAGTGGAGCGAATAGTGGGTCGACCAGAGAATCCGGTCTATGTCCCCGGCGCGGGAACGCGGCCCGAATGCAATCCCGGGAGCCCCCGACGTAACGGAACAGATCGCCCTCCTGCCGGCAAAATAACCGCGCTCATAACGCATCGAGCTCGTGTAGAGGCCTCCGTTCACGAACACCCTGTCGAACCATCCCTTCAACATGGCCGGGCAACCGTGCCACCAGATCGGAAACTGAAAGATCACCAGGTCTGCGCGATCCAGCCGCGCAATTTCCCGCCGGACATCTTCGGGCAACGTGTCCGTCCTGAAGGCATGCCTTTGCTCGCCCAAGGCAAAGAAAACGCCAGGGTCTTCGCGATTCCGGTAATGGCCCGGGCATTCGCAAGGATCGAATCCTGCCCGATACAAATCGGAAATCTCGACGGTAAATCCCGCCTGCCGCAAGGTGGTCCCGGCCACCTCCGTCAGCGCTGCATTGAACGAAGCCGGCTCCGGGTGGCAATGAACGATCAGTGCATGCATGCAGGAGTCTCCCCGGTCCTGACGGCATCTGCGGAGTGCGTTCCTGCGCGAGGACGATGTCAGCCCCCAGCCCAGCCGCTAATGCTCCGCGGCGGAGATTCATAATGCTCTTTGGGGTCGCTCCCATGCCTCGGCCGCATGCCCCATTACGGCATCTCAATAGGTGTTCAGCCTTTCGAGGTTGGTCTTGCGCAGCTCGTCCTCGGTCAAACCGAGATCGTAGGCGGGCGACAAGATCAGCTCGGCCGCGCTTACGGCAATCCGCACGTAAGCGCTCATGTGGGGGCGGTAGGGCCCCCACGCGGCATCGAATGCGTCGTCGAGGGCGGGATCGGCGTTCTCCCGACGAACGATCGTGGCCGTACCGGTTACCCGCACGGCTCGGCGCGTCACCACGTCGGTGAAACAGACTTCGATTGCGGGATTGCGGCGCAGATTCGCGACCGTTTCGGGCGAGCGGATATGGCCGAAGGCAAGCGTATGCGAGTCCAGGATCACGAACGTCCCCTTGGGAGAGACCGCCGGCGTGCCGTCGGCGTTCACGGTCGCGACGGCGCCGGCGGAATACCGCCTGATCAGTGTCTGCATCTCCTCGGTCAGCATCCGGCTCTCTCCACGGCGGAACTCATGGGTTCGGGCCCCTGTCGGGGGTCGTTGGTGGGCGCGGCCGGGGTCTCGCCGGCGAGCAGGCCCTTGTCTGGAATATGGTTGGTCTCCAGGCGAATTCCATCCGGATCCTCGAACACCACGAAGTGGTAGCCTGGCGCCCACTCCCGCTCCATCGGCCCGCGATCGATCTTCGCACCCATCTCGCGCAACTTCGCAGCCGCCTTGTCCACGTCGTCTCGCGAGCGGGCACGCAGGCAAAGGTGCTGCAGCCCGACGCGGCTCTGCACGAAGCGCTCATCTTCATAAGCCGATGCCGAGCGTTGGATGCAGAGCGCGGTCTGCCCGCCCACGTGATAGACGAAGTCGTTGCCGTCGAAGACCTTGTGCAGGCCGAGGAAGGGCAACAGCTCGCAATAGCCGGAATACACCTTAACCCAGTCGCCAGGCTGTCCGAAAAGGCGAGGCCACCTCAGTCGTTCTCCCAAGCCTATCCATATGCCGACGGCGCACGCCGGGGATTGCCCACAGACCGGACAAATCCCGGCCAAGGAGTTCACGCTGCCGTTCTTCAAGCCTCGGCCCTGAAACGTTGCGTCTCGCCATCGTACCCCCAAGTGGAGGCATCCAGCTCGTGAATCACGATGTAGCTGGCTTCGGGCGTGGCACCGAGCACATCTTTCAACATAGTCATTCCCCGGCGAATCATCTCGGCTTTTTCGTCGTCGGTGTTCGTGCCTCTGGTGATCTTGATGTCCATATGAACCCCGGTTTCTCCGCGTTCCGCCACCGTCCTTCGGCCCACCGCCCAGCCATCGGCGAGAAACTGATCGATTCGCACGGCAGTCAAACCAGGGTCCTTGCGCATGACCTCGCTCATCAATCGCGTGGTCTCGTCGAAGATTCGTCGTTTCTGCGCACCCGAAAGAGCCGGTCCGCAAACGGAAACATTGATGAATGGCATTTCGGGCCTCCGTTGTCTGGTCGTTTCCCACCGCCGCCTTCCAGCCATTAACCCAGCCGGGCAACGAAAGAAAATGCCGCTCGCGGGAGAATTCATGCCCCGGGAGCATAGGGCAGCCACCATGCCCGGACGGCGCGTGCCGGCGGGCCCGGCCGCGCTCCCGCGGCACGGACTTCCGGAATACGGACGGTCGATCCGGACAATGCATTGCGCGGACGGCCCGGGCGGGAGGTTACGCTGATGAACCGCCGCGATGCCTTCGACCGCATCCTGCAATCGCGGCACGCGGCGGCGTTCCACGATGCGCGGTGGCCCGTGCCCGGCCACTGTCACCCCGAGCGGGCCCATGCGTGTGAAGTCGGACAGGCCCTGCCGGCCCGGCTCATGCTTCTGGCGGAAGATCAGGTCCTTCTCCGGGCCGTGCTCGGCACGCCAGACGCGGGTCCGCCGCTCCAGAGTGCGCCGCACCCCCGGGTCCAGATCGGGATGGCGAAGCATCAGCTCCTCGGACACGCCGACCGGGCG
>JAPOON010000400.1 GCA_026713405.1 Gammaproteobacteria bacterium | reverse complement strand
CCGACCCGTCCGGGCAACCGGATCGAAATGCGCGGTTGGTGGCGGTGTCGTCCGGACAACGGGTCAGCGGTCGGGAACTGCGCCCGCCAGGTTCGACGGGTAATGCGCCTATGAACCCCCTTCCAGGGACGCCAACCGGTCTACGTCCCGCTCGATGAGTTCATTCATGGAAACGGCAGGTGCCTCGGGCACCACGACGGCCCGATCGCGGGTCGGCAACAGCACCACCGCCTCGCCGGGCGAGGTGACCACGCCGCGCTGATTCACGCAGCGGATTTCCAGGGTCACCTCGTTGCGGCCGTCCTGCTGCCGCTTGTCGACCACTTCGCCGCGCAGCCAGGTGGTGTCGCCCATAAAGTTGAAGCGGCGGTGTTCGCAGTTGAGCTTCCACAACCAGGCATCGTCACCCATCCAGTCGGTTACCAGGTGGCATAGCCAGGTCTCGCGCAGCCCGCCGTAGTCGTAGGAGGTGGGCAATCCCAGCTCCCGGGCGCGCTCCGGTTCCCAGTGCAGCCTTTGCACCGTGTCCGGAATGTTCAGGGAGTTGGGCGGGTAGAGGCCTGGGGCCTTCTTGCGGACGAGATAAGACAGGCGGAAGTTGCCCGGAGGCGTCAACTGCATGCCCCAGCCCAGGTGCCAGACCAGTATGGCGCTGGTGGTCAGCGGCCCCTTGACCTTCTCCTGCAGCACATCGCCCACCTGCACGTCCTCGAAGTAGCGCGGTTCCGCTCCCCGCCGGGTCTCCGCCCCGTAACAGGCATCGATCTCGGCCAGTTGCTCCTCGCTATAGGGTTCCGCGGTCTCCCGCTCCTTTCTGCGCTTGCGCGATTCACCGCGCTCGGTGTTCACCCAGGTGCCCCGCTGCACCATGATGGGGGCGCCGTCCTGGTTGGCGATCGGGATGCAGATCGTCTCGTGGGCGGAGCGCCCGCCGAACTCGCTGCGCTTGTCGACCACACCCACCACCGAGCGCATCTTGTAGACGCGGTCGCCCAGGTTGAAGGGGCGCCACCACTCGAACTCCATGCGCGCCTGGTAGGAGCCCAGGCCCGCCCAGGGATCGCCGCGCAGCAGCGCCTTGGTTTCCGGGTCCGGCCGCGGCGTGACGTTCTCGCCCACCGTGTACTGAAAGGTCGGCGGCGCAATCAGGTTCCCCCAGCGCGTGCGGCGTGCGTACTCCGGGTCGCAATACAGCGGGTTGTCGTCGCCATAGCCGTACGCAAAGTGCCGGGATGCATCCCAGCTCACCTCGAAGTTGTGGGGAGGGTTGCGCAGTACCTGGGGTATGCCGATGCGCTTGCGGGCCCGGACAAACGAGGTGTCGGTCAGTTTGCCGTAATCGCCGGCGTTGATGTCGGTCATGGTCGAATTTCTCCGATTTGGTTTGCGCGTTGGAATCGGCTAAGCCCCTTTGCCCGGCGCATTGCGTCGCACGTCCTTGAAGGGAACGCCGCGGTCGGCGGCCGGCTCCCGGGGCATGCCGAGCACCCGTTCACTGATGATGTTGCGCTGCATTTCCGTACTTCCCCCACCGAGGCACCAGGCCTGGCGGAAGACATAGCCGTTGCCCGTTTCGCCGCTGGATTCGCGGGCATCCCACGTCACCGCATCCGCACCCGCGATCTCCAACGCGATGTCGCTCCGGCGCACGCCGTTGAGCCCGGTGAACAGGCGCAGCATCGCCCCGGAGGTGGCCGGCATGGCTTCAGCGGCAATTCCGGCCACGATGCGGTCGGTGGTCTGCCCCTGGACGGTCTGCAGCACGTACACCTCGGCGAGCAACTCGCGGATGTGCGCGTCGTCCAGCCGGCCCGCCGCCCGTGCCAGGTTGACCAGGTCGTCGATGGTCTCGATACGGCGCCCGGCGGTGCCGCTGGCGTAAGGCGAGGAGCCGCCGGTGGCGCTGCGTTCGTGGAACAGCAGGCGCTGACCCACGGTCCAGCCGTCATTGACCTTGCCGATCACATCCTCCGCTGCAATGGGCACATCATCGAAGAACTCCTGGCAGAACTCGACGTTGCCGTCGGACTGCCGAATGCGGTTTACCGTGACGCCGGGCTGGCGGATCCTGACGATGAACATGGTCAGGCCCTGGTGCTTGACCGCATCCCAGTCGGTGCGCGCCAGGCAGATGGCATAGTCTGAAAAGTAGGCGTAGGAACTCCAGATCTTGGAGCCGTTCAGCAGGTAGTTAGCGCCGTCGAAACGGGCCGAGGTGATGACGCCGGCAAGGTCGGAGCCGCCGGAAGGTTCGGACATGAACTGCACCCACAACTCATCGCCGCGGATCATGGCCGGCAGGTGCCGCCGCTTCTGTGCCTCGGTGCCCATGTCGAGGATCGTGGGCGCGATGATGGTCAAGGTGGGCGTGTTGAACAGCAGCGGCATCTCAAAGGGGCGGGACTCTTCGGTGAACACCTTCTGGTATTCCCGCGGCAATCCCTGGCCCCCGTACTCCTCCGGGAAACACAGGCCGGCAAAGCCCCCCTCGAAGAGCTTGCCCTGCAGTTCCCGCGCCCGCTCGGCATCGCCCTCGTCCACGCGCATGGCGTTCCAGGGCTTGGCATCCGGCGGCAGGCGGCGCATGTTGTCGGCCAACCAGGTTCGGGCCCGTTGCCGAAACGATTGCAGTGATTCCACGCCAGCCCTCCGCCCTACAGCCCCAGCAGATCGGCGATGTTCGCGCGGTGCTCGCGCGGCGTGCCGAGGATCGCCCGATTGGTGGCCACGCGGCGCAGGTACAGGTGAATGTCGTGATCCCAGGTCACCCCGATGCCGCCATGCATCTGCACGCATTCCTGCACGATCTCCGGG
>JAPOON010000399.1 GCA_026713405.1 Gammaproteobacteria bacterium | reverse complement strand
TCACGGGGGCTTTGTCGCGGGGGCGGGGGGGCGCCTGCCTTGCGCTTGGCGCGCCCGCCTCCCACCGGATCGCCGAGCCATGGTCAGGCTCTCCCCGGCCCGCCACTGCGGCGAGCCCCGTAGTCTGACCGGCATTGCACCAACGCCCAGGCCGGGAAGTTGTCGTTGGGCGCTTCGAGTGGCCTTGCCGCGCTCACCTGCCGCGCTCCTGGGTGGGCCGTACCTTGAAATGGTCGAAATAGCACTTGCTGAAGTGCTGCAGCGACTTGAAGCCGGTCTCGATGGCGATGGCGCGCACCGTCATGCTGGAATGGCGCAGCAGGTTGCGCGCCGCGTTGAGCCTCACCCGCAGGTAGTACTGGCTGGGGGAGGTGTTGAAGTAACGCTTGAAGGCCCGTTCGAGCTGGCGCGTCGACACCTTCAGGTAATCGGCGATCTCTTCCACGAACAGCCGCTCCGAGACGTTGTGCTTCATGAGCTGCACCGCATCGCTCAGGTAGTCCGGCGCCCCTGGCGACTGGTTGCGCACCGATACCTCCTGGGTCTCGCCCAGGTCGCGAATGCGTTCAACGGTGAACTCTTCGGAGATGGCGAACGCCACGTCGCGCCCGTAATCCCGTGACACCAGGTAGAGCATCAGGTCGAGGGGGGCCGTACCGCCGGCGCAGGTGTAGCGCTTGCGGTCGATTTCGAAAATGTCGTCCTTGACGATGAGCCGCGGGAACTCCTCGCGCATGCTGGTGAGGTACTCCCAGTGCACGGTGCAGCGATGGTCGTCCAGCACCCCGGACTTGGCGAGCAGGTAGGAGGCCGTGCACAGCGCGCCCAAGGGCATGTTGGCCGCGGCCAGGCGCCGCATCTCGGTGCCGAGCCGGGCGTCCCAGTGCTTCCTGACGTTGACGCCGGCGCAGACGAACAGCGCATCGAGTTCCCGGGCATTGGCGAGCGGCATGTTGGGCTGGAACTCCAGTGCCGCGCTCGATGTGACCGGTTTGTCGTCCAGGGTCAGCACCGACCACCGGTACAGTTCCTGCTGCGACGTAAAGTTCGCCATGCGCAAAACCTCAACCGCCGAAGAGAACGCGATCAGCGTAAAGTCCGGGGTTAAAAGAAAACCGTAGCGGTACGGTCGCCCCTCAGGCATTTCACTCTCTCCACAGCGCCGCAGCAATAGCGGGATGCGACAGCACTTTTACTACAGGCGACCTTCCAATAGAAGGCCGCGATGAGGCGTTTGACTTCGATCCAGATCGCGGTGTTCAGTATTCGCCCGCCGCGCCGGGGTGCGGGCAGACCATTGGGAACCTGAGTTATGGCCAGAAAGACTCTTCGCCCGATCACGGAAGTGGCATCGGAACTCGGGCTCCAAACCGGGGATGTGGAGCTTTATGGATCCGTGAAAGCCAAGATTCCGGTGGAGGCGATTCCGAACCGCAGCGCTCCCGGGCGGCTCGTGGTGGTCACCGCCATTACCCCCACGCCGGCCGGGGAAGGCAAGTCCACCGTCGCTGTCGGCCTCACCCAGGGTTTGGCGCGACTGGGCAGGAGTGTGGCGCTGACCATCCGGCAACCGTCGCTCGGCCCGGTCTTCGGCCACAAGGGCGGCGGCACCGGCGGCGGGCGCACGACGGTGCAGCCGGCTGAAGAGATCAATCTGCATTTCACCGGCGATTTTCACGCCGTGGAGTCGGCCCACAACCTGCTGGCGGCGATGGCCGACAATGCGGCCCACCGCAAGGCCGTGCCGGGGCTGGAAGCGGCCGGCATCACCTGGCGCCGGGTCACGGATGCCGAAGACCGGTCGCTGCGCCAGGTCGTCACGGGCGTCGGCGGCCGGGTCAACGGGCCGATGCGGGAAGCGCGATTCGACATTTCCGCGGCCTCGGAGATCATGGCGATACTGGCCCTGGCCTCCGGCTATTCCGACCTTCGCCAACGACTCGGCGATATCGTGCTCGGCTGGACGAAGGACAGGGAACCGGTGCGGGCGCGGGACATCGGCGGCATCGGCTCCCTGATGGCACTGCTGCGGGATGCGCTGAAACCCAACCTGGTGCAGACCGTCGAGGGTCAGCCGGCCATCGTCCACATGGGCCCGTTCGGCAACATCGCGCACGGCTGCAGTTCGATACTGGCGGATCGCCTCGCGGTGAACACGGCGGATCTGACTGTCACCGAGGCAGGGTTCGGTGCCGATCTCGGCTTCGAGAAGTTCATGGACATCAAGATCCGGCAGGGCGGGCCGCCGCCTTCGGCCGCGGTGGTCGTGGCTACCGTTCGAGGGCTCAAATGGCACGGCGGCGTGCAGCGGAACGAACTGGACCGGCGCAATGTCCGCGCGGTGCAGACCGGCGCCCTCAATCTGGCCAACGCCATCCGCATCGTGAACATGTACGGGCTGCCGGCCGTGGTGGCGATCAACCGCTTTCCGTCCGACCACCGTGATGAAATTGAAGCGGCGAGCCGGGCTGCGGAGGAGGCGGGCGCCACGGCGGTCGCGGTGGCGAACGGTTTCGCCGCCGGCAGCGCTGGCATGACCGACCTGGCCGCTGCCTGCTGGGAGGCGGCCAACAATGGCGAAGCGGACGTCAAGCTGCTCTATTCGGACAACGAACCCCTGCAGGCCAAGGTGGAACGCCTTGCGGAGAACATCTACCAGGCGGACATCGTCGAATGGGGGCCCAGAACGCGCGACACGGCGGATCGATTTGCGAGGCTCGGCTGGAACTTCCCGGTGTGCATGGCCAAGACCCACCTCTCGGTTTCCGCGAAACCCGAACTGCTGAACGTCCCCACGGGACACACCCTGCCCATACGCGAATTGCGCGTGCAGTCGGGCGCACAGCAGATCGTCACCCTGGCGGGCGACATCAATACATTGCCGGGGCTGCCCTCGCATCCCAACGCCCTCGACATCGATCTGGACGATGCAACAGGCGAAATAACGGGCATACTCAGCACCTGACGTCGGAACCAACCGGTCGGCCCGGAACCGGGCCCTGTACCTGACCGCCTGGAGGTTTCCCCATGCCTGCCCGCCTGCGGGTCAACCGCGAAGCCCTCGCCGCCAACTACCGGCAATACCGGGCTGCCGTGGCCGGCGACTGCGGTGCCGTGGTCAAGGCCGACGGTTACGGGCTCGGAGCGGGGGAAACCGCGAAGGTAATCCAGCAGCTCGGCTGCGGGCACTTCTTCGTGGCCACCGCCGCCGAAGGGCTGGCACTCAGGAAGGTGCTGCGTGACGGCGCAGTCTACGTGCTGGAAGGCGCGCTGCCCGATTCGGCGCGGTCGCTGGCCGAGGCGGGCCTGATTCCCGTCGTCAATCACGAAGAACAGTTGGAGGTGTGGGCGCCGTACCGCGATCGGGAAATCGCCGTACACGTCGATACCGGAATGAATCGGCTGGGGTTTCGGAAAGGGGTCGAACAGTCGACGTTCGACGGCTTTCGCCTGTCGCTGCTCATGACCCACCTGGCCTGCGCCGATGACCCGCCTCACCCGCTGAATGAAATCCAGCTGCAGCGTTTCGCCAGCGTCGCCGAGCGATTTCCGGGCGTTGCCACGAGCATCGGCAATTCCGCGGGCGCGCTACTCGACAAGCGTTGCCAGGGCGACCTGGCGCGCCCGGGAATCGGTCTTTTCGGGGGGAATCCCTGGTCGAGCAAGCCCAATCCGGTGCAGCCGGTCGCCACCCTCGAAGCGACCGTCGTGCAGGTTCGGCAGGTAGTGCCGGGAGAATCGGTGGGCTACGGCGCTACCTGGCAGAGCGACAAGGCTGCGCGCCTGGCCGTGCTCGGGGTCGGCTACGCGGACGGACTGCCGCGCCACCTGTCAAATTGCGGCGAGGCCGTGGTGGGGGGAAAGCGCTGCCCGATCGTGGGACGGGTATCCATGGACCTCACGGTGATCGATGTGACCGGTGCCCGGGCGGTTGCGGGCGACTGGGTGGAGTTGTTCGGGGCCGGGTTGCCGGTCGATGAGGTGGCTCGTAATGCCGATACGATCGCCTACGAGTTGCTCACCGGTATTTCGCCCCGGGTCCCGCGAGTCTACGAAGGCTAGGAGTATCCAACCCGGCGCGCCGGGGCTTTGACGCGGTGCGCTAAAGCGCAGGGAACAGCGGTTGGTGTTACGAAGAGAGTGTGGGTGTGCGGTACGGGTATCCGGCACCTTTAAGGGTCGCCACCGGTCGGGCGCAGCCT
>JAPOON010000398.1 GCA_026713405.1 Gammaproteobacteria bacterium | reverse complement strand
CTGCATGCAGCACGGCCCCGGCTCCGAAAACGCCTTTGGCGGTGTCGCCCAGGCGTACTCGGAATCCGTGCCGATCCTGGTCATGCCCGCCGGATACCCGCGACGCCTCGCCAACTACTACCCCAACTTCAATTCCACCCAGAACATGCGCCAGATCACCAAGTGGGCAGAGCCGCTGACCATGGGGCGGGCATTGCCGGAGGTGATGCGGCGCGCCTTCTTCCAGTTGCGCAACGGCCGTCCCGGGCCGGTGCTGGTGGAGGTGCCGGTGGACGTGTTCGGGGAAGAAGTGCCCGACTGGTGGGCGCCGGAACCGAGCTTCAAGAGCCGTAGCGCCCCGGACCCGGCCGCCGTCGAGGAAGCGGCCGCGGTGCTCGCCGCCGCCGAGCGGCCGGTCATCTACGCGGGGCAGGGCGTTCACTACGCCCGCGGCTGGGATGCGCTGAAAGCGCTGGCCGAGGATTGGAACATCCCGGTGACGACCAGCATCGAGGGCAAGAGCGCCTTTCCGGAAAACCACCCGCTTTCCCTCGGCTCCGGGGGCCGGGCCAACCCGCGCACGGTAACGGCATGGCTTAACGAGGCGGATGTCATTCTGGGTATCGGCTGCAGTTTTGCGCTGACCGGATTCGGCGTCCAGATGCCCCGCGGCAAGACCATGATCCACGCCACCCTCGATCCCATGGATCTGAACAAGGATGTACCCGCCCGGTACGGGCTGATCGGCGATGCCAGGCTGACGCTGGAGGCCCTGCGTGACGCCATGGCGAACCTCGACCGGCGAACGGCCGATGCGCGAGACGATGTGCCCGACCGCATCGCCGCCATGCGGGAAACCTGGCTGGCCGAGTGGCTGCCGAAGCTCGAGAGCAACGAGACGCCGATCAATCCCTACCGCGTGCTGTGGGAACTGAACGGGATGGTCGACAAGGAGGCCACCATCATCACCCACGATGCCGGCAGCCCCCGTGACCAGACGACGCCGTTCTGGGCAGCCACCGCACCGCTCAGCTACATCGGCTGGGGCAAGACCACCCAGCTTGGCTACGGGCTCGGGCTTGCGATTGGGGCGAAACTCGCCTGCCCGGACAAGCTCTGCATCAACGTCTGGGGTGATGCGGCCATCGGCTTCACGGGCATGGACTTCGAAACCGCGGCGCGGGAGCGCATTCCGATCCTGTCGATTCTCTTCAACAACTTCTCCATGGCCATCGAAATCCCGATCATGCCCGTCTCCCAGGAGAAGTACGGCGCCACGGAGATCTCGGGCAACTACGCGGACATGGCGAAGGCGTTCGGCGCCTATGGGGAACGGGTCACCAGCCCGGACGAGATCACCGCGGCACTGAAACGCGGGATCGAGGCGACGGAGAGCGGGCAGCCGGCATTGCTTGAATTCATTACCGCAAAGGAGATTTCAATCTCCGACGAATGAGCTGGCGCCACTCGTGCGGGTGTCGGGATGATGATGCACAAGCCGATCTGCCGGCTTGCACCGCTCGGGACGACTCCGGGCGACAGGCGCTCCGGTCGATGGCAGGCACCGCGATATCGTGGGGTTGATCAGGGTCAGTGAAGCGCCGGCCAGTCGCGGCGCGAGAGTGTGCCGGCGGCGTATTGCATGAGGTGTTCATCATGCACGAGCCGGTCCCAGTGGTAGAGGATGTAGTCCTCGTCCGAGATGTCCCGTGCGACCGCTGCCTGATACAGGGCGGCGCGCCCCTTGCCGAGCGACTCCGGCCGCCTGCCGAGCAAACTGGCGATACGGTCCAGTTCGAAACGATCGAAAAGCGCCCCGTTGCGGGACAGTTCCTTGAGGTGCTTGAGCTTGCGCACCACGCCCTTGGCGTGGCGGGTGGCCATGGCATCGCCGATCTCCGGAACGATCACCCGCATCTGTTCCAGCAGATCGTCGTAGGATGAATATTCGGGCCGTACCGGGGCTTCGCCTCGTACCTGGCGCGGCGGAAGCGCGATCCCGAGTGCGTCCGCCAGCGCGGTGATACGCATGCGGCGATGCAGGGCCGTCATGGCGAATGCGCTGCCATCGGCATCGCGTTCGGATTCCGCGATCGCCGACCGGGCGGCCTTTGATTCGCCGGACGCCTCGGTCATGCTCGATAACCCGAATCCCCCTGCCTGGGAGCTCGAGACCGCGCACAGGACGACGAACGCATTGACACGGTAATAGTTGACGCGATCGACATCGATCCGGTGGCCGGAGAGGGCTTCGTATTCGCGCATGCGTTCGGCGAAGTCGGTGAACGTATGCTGCACCGTGCGCCAGCACATCCAGGCAATGTCGTCCATGGGGTCGCTGAGGTGGGCAAGTTCCCAGTCGATGATGCCGGTCACCCGGCCGTTCCTGTACATGAGGTTGCCGGGGCCGGTATCGCCCTGCACCAGCACCACCGGCCCGTCGTAATCCGGAATGCTGTTTTCCAGAAACTCGAGCGAGATACGCAGCATTGGCTCGATGGGTTCGCCGCCGGCCTCGGCCTGGGCGCGAAACACCCCAAGGCGGTCGAGTTGATGTTCCCGGGCACTTTTCACGGGATGGTAGCTCGGCAGGTCCAGCTCACCGGGATCCAGGGTGTGCAGTTTGGCAATGTGGCGAATGAAGTCCTGCGCCACGCTCAGTTGCTCGCCCGGGTCGGCGGGCGGGTGCATCCAGGCCACGCCGGGAACCCGGTCGACGAGGAAGCCACCGATCTGCTCATTGATGCCCCAGGGCCTGGGCACGGGAATGTGCCGGTGCAGGGCCCGATAGATTTCCCCTTCCATACGAAACGAGTTGAAGGGCGAACGGCCGGGGTCGCCGGCATCGGAACGCGACTGTTGCAGAAACAGTTCGTGCACGGTGCCCGCGCGGTCTTCGACGTCGATGTACCAGCCAAAGCGGCCGCCGGCAAGAATGCGCTGCGCGCGGGTGATCCGGCCGCGCGTTACACTGCTGATCCATTGGGCTACATCAGGTGCCAGTTCTGCCATGGGCGTCTCGAGCCTGCAGCGTGCGGACGGTCATCGAAGCGAGGCATTATGGCGCGGAAGCGGCGCCGATGGACAATCACGGCCCGTCTGCCGGGCATGCGTGGCCATCGCCTGCTGCGTTGATCCCGTTCCACTGGGAAGCTAACATTATATAGTTAACTTATTTGGATAATAAATCACGGGGAGAAAGCCGATGCGCATGGAAGACATGGTCATTGCCAGCGTGGACGATCACATCGTCGAGCCACCGGACATGTTCGACAATCAGCTTACCCGGGCGCAGCGGGCCAACGCCCCGCAAATCCGGGAGATGAACGGCAACCAGGTCTGGGTGTGGGACGATCTCATGAAGTCCAACATCGGCCTGAACGCGGTGGTTGGCCGTCCCAAGAACGAATGGGGCATGGAGCCGCAGCGCTTCGATCACATGCGCAAGGCGGCTTACGACGTGGACGCGCGGGTGGACGACATGAATGCCAACGGCACCTTCTCCTCCCTGGGCTTTCCCTCCTTTCCCGGCTTTCATGGCGCATTTTTCCTCGAACGGGCGCGCAAGGACCCGGCCAACGCCTACGAGGTGCTGCAGGCCTACAACAACTGGCACATCGATGAGTGGTGCGGCAAACATCCCACGCGATTCATTCCACTGGCCCTCGTGCCGATGTGGGACGTCGGCGATACGGTGAAGGAGATCGGGCGCGTGCTCGAAAAGGGTTGCCGGTCGATCAGCTTTGCTTCCAATCCCGCGGGTATCGGGCTGCCCGGCATTCACCGGCCGGAATGGGAACCGGTGTGGGAGATCTGCGATCGCGAGGGTGTCATGCTCAACTGCCATATCGGTTCGGGCACACCGCTGCCGCATCCGTCCCCCGAATCCCCGATCGAGGCGTGGATCACCGCCATGCCCATGTCCATCTCCAACGCGGCCGCCGACTGGATCACCCTGGAGGCGTTCCTGCGTTACCCGAACCTGAAGATGGCCCTCTCCGAGGGAGGCATCGGCTGGGTGCCGTACCTGCTCGAACGGGCCGACTTCACCAATCGCCACCACGGCGCCTGGACCAACAAGAGTTACGGTGACAGGAAGCCGAGCGATATATTCCGTGAGCATATCCGCACCTGTTTCATCGAAGACGATGTGGGCCTGCTCAACCGTCACCATATCGGCGTTGACAACATCACGCTGGAAGTCGACTACCCGCATTCGGACTGCCTGTGGCCGGACTATCCGGAAGGCCTGTGGCGCAGCATACAGAGCGTGCCGGGGGGCATACCCGATGACGAGATCGACAGGATCACGCATCAGAACGTGTTCCGCGACTGGCACTTCGACGGCATGGAGCGGGCGGGCGGCCGCGAGAAATGTACGGTGGCGGCGCTGCGCAAGCTGGCCTCGAATGTGGACAAGGAACCCAGGTCACTGGCCGGCATTGCCCCGCGCGGCTACGCGCCGGGCAAGGTGGTGACCTCGCAGGACATCGTCGGCGTGACCGCGCCCGCGGATGCCTGACAGGCTGGAACGTGAGCCCGAGTAAGGTCACCGCGCCGGATCCGGACGAACTGGCGCGGCGCGCGTCCGCGGCAGTGGGCGCCGGCATCGATCAGGTGGAGGCGCTGCACGGGGGGTCGTCGAGCTTTACCTATTCCGCGCAACTGCACGGCGGCGAGCCGCGCAAGGTGGTCATAAAGGTCGCTCCGCCAGGGTTGGAACCGGTGCGTAATCGGGATGTGCTGCGCCAGGCAAAGGTGCTCAGGGGCCTGGCCGACGCCGACGGGGTCATGGTGCCGGCCGTGCTCGGCACCGATGCCGGGACGCCGCCCGGGATCCCGCCCCTGGTGGTCATGAGCTTTGTGGCCGGAGTGAGCTACGAGCCCGTGCTGCGTGGCGGCAACCCGGATGTGAGCGACGCCCAGGTTACGGCGCGAGCGTTCGCCGCAGCGCGCATGCTGGCCGCCCTGCAGCGGGTGGATGCCGGCCAGTTCGAAGACGAACGGGAAACCGACCTCGCCCGGGAGGTCGGACGCTGGCAGCGCGCTTTCTCCACGGTAGATGAAGGATTGCAGGGCGATGGCCGTGCAGACGCCGTCAATGCGGCCCTGCAGGCGGCATTGCCGGAAAAGCTGCCCCCGGTGGTGCTGCACGGCGACTATCGCCTGGGCAACATGCAGTGCGTGGGCAGCGAGATCCGCGCACTGATCGACTGGGAGATCTGGTCATTGGGCGACCCGCGGCTGGACCTGGCCTGGTTTCTGTTGAACAGCGACTGGCGCCACCCGAACAGGAAGCCAGGCGGTGACCGCATGCCGCCGGTTGCCGAGCTTGCCGGCGCCTATGAGCAGGCGTCGGGTCGGCCCGTGCAGGACTTCGGCTGGTTCGCTGCCCTGGTGCGCTACAAGCAGGCGGCGGCATCGGCACTGATCGTCAAGAACAATCGTCGGCTGGCCCGGGAAGGCGTCGACACGGCGAGCATGGAGGAGAATATCCCGCGGCTCCTCGACTGGGCCGCGCAGTTCCTCGGCTGAAGATGCTCGCAGCACGCCTGTACGCGCACGGGCCGCCGGAATCCATCGTCCTGGAGGAGATGCCCACACCGGGCCCGCAGTCGCATGAGGTGCGGGTCGGAGTACGCGCGGCATCGGTCAATTTCCCGGACGTACTCATTGCGGCCAACCGCTACCAGGTGCCGGTACCCGTGCCTTTCACGCCGGGAAGCGAGTTTGCCGGAGAGGTGCTCGAGGTTGGCGCCGCGGTCACCGACCTGGTGCCGGGGGCCAGGGTGCGGGGGTCGCAGATGGTGGGCGCCTTTGCCGAGCAGGTGGTGCTGCCCCGCGATCGTCTGAGCGTACTCCCCGCAGAGCTGAGCTTTGCCGAAGGCGCGAGTTTCGGCGTCACCGGGCGCACAGCCTGCGCGGCACTGGTCGGCGTGGCCGAGGCACAACCCGGTGAGTGGGTGGCCGTCACCGGGGCGGCGGGCGGCGTTGGCTCCGCGGCTGTCGATGTGGCTGGGCGCCTAGGTTGCCGCACCCTGGCGCTGGCGTCCACCGAAGCCAAGCTGTCGGCGTGCCTGAATTGGGGGGCCGATGCCGCGTTGCTGTCGGGGCGGGCGGATCTCAAGGAAGCCATTCGCGAGGCGACGGGGGACGGTTCCAATATCGTGATCGATCCGGTGGGCGGCGCGCTTGCCGAGGTGGCGCTGCGCGCCATGCGCTTCGGCGGTCGCTTTGTCACCGTCGGTTACGCCTGCGGCGAGATTCCACGCATTCCCCTGAACCTGGTGCTGCTGAAAGGGGTGCAGATTCGGGGCCTCGACATACGGACGTTCGCCGACAACGCGCCGCAACGCGCGGCCGAGGCTGAAGCGAAGCTTGACCGGCTGGTGGCGGAGGGGCTGCGCCCGAGAATCAGTGCGGTGTATCCGCTGCGGGAGGTCGTCGAGGCCATGCAGGCCGTGGCAAGCGGGCAGACCCTGGGCAAGGTGGTGCTGGAGATGGGCAGCGAAGGCGCCTGAGCCGGCGGTTACTGCGGCGCCTTGATCGTGGTGTTGGCCGTGTTGCTGACGCGAGTCGCCTTGATGTAACGCACGAATCCTTCCCGCTCGGTACCCAGCATGGCATTGAGGTCGCTCTCGGTAGCGTTTGCCTGCAACATTCGCCGGGTGAGCCCCATGGCCAGTGCCGGGAAGCTCGCGAGCCGTTCGCCGAGCGCCAGGGCCTGTTCGAGAAGCTCGTCGTCCGGTGCGATGCGGGTGATCAGACCGACCTCACGGGCTTCGGGCGCGGTCAGGGTTTGCGCGCTGAGGCAGATGTCCACGGCACGGCCGTAGCCGACAATTCGCGGCAGCAAGGCGGTGCACCCGAATTCCGGCATGGTGCCGCGCTCCAGAAACGCAAAGGAGTAGCTCGATGAAGCGGCGCCCATGCGAATGTCGGCGGCCAGCGTGTGGGTAACGCCAAGGCCGATGGCGCGCCCGTTGATGGCGGCGATGCTGGGCTTGGAGCCTGCGAGCAGGTGCAGCCAGCTGGTGTCCCGGGCCATGCCGATGGTGGAGACCCTGGGGCGAATTCCGGTTTCCGGATCTTTTGGCTCCGGCGGGGATTTGAAATCGACACCGGAGCAGAACACGGGCCCGGAGGCGGTGATCACAATGGCGCCCACGGCGTCTGAGGAGTTGCCGCGCTCGACCGCCGCCATGGCTTCACGGATCATCTGCACGTTCCAGGCATTGCGCGTTTCGGGGCGGTTGTAGGTGATCAGGGCGACCGCACCCCGTTCCTCGTAAAGCACCAGCGGTTGGCTCATGGGCGTAGTCCGCACGCGTCGCCGGCCCCGGGCAGCGGTTCCAGGCAGCGGGCGATATCCAGAGCGCCGTCGAGCCCCAGGTCATGGGGGTTGCCGCCCAGAAACTGCGGGACGCCGATGACGCGCGGCGTCTGCGGAACGTCGATGGGGTAATCGTCTACCAGCGTTCCCGGCCGGTGTTCGGGGCGTAGGTGATCGACCACATAGCGGCCGTCCGAGCCCCGCCGGTCCTTGCTGTAGAAGGCGGCGAAATAGTGGTCGATGCGAAACTGCGCGAGCATGTTTTTCGCATAGCCGGCGCCGCCGGCGCTCCACAGCACCAGCGTCGCCCCGGCGTCGCGCAGCCGATCCAGCAGTTCCATGGCACCCGGCCGCAGAATGTCGCTGCGCACGGAACCGATCAGCGTCCCGTCTACATCGAATACCCACACCGCGTCGGGGTGATTCATCCGCTCCGTCGCCGCTCCGCCAGAAGTTCGTTGTGGCGCGCGAACATGCGTGCAGCTTCCCGTTGCAACGCCACCGGTACCGCGGGCAGGGGCGGCAGGCCCGCCTCCCGGGACGGCAGGGAGACCGTGGCTGAACCGTAGGCGGTCTCGGTGCCGCGCTGGTTGACCATGTGCATTTCCAGGTCGACCAGGTAGCGCCCGTCCTGTTCGCGCTTGTTCACCACCTTGCCGGTAAGAAACTGGGTATCCCCCTGGTAGTTGAACTTGCGAATGGAGTCCTCGAGACGCTCGATGAAGGCGTCGTCGCCGCACCAGTCAGACACCATGTGGTACAACCAGCACTGCCGCATCACGCCGTAGTCGTATGCCAGCGGATTGCCGATGGCCTTGGCCCATTCGTTGTCCCAGTGCAGGCGCTGCGCCACGTCCCACACCCCCATCTCGTTCTTGATATAGAACGGCGCGATGCGCTTGCGGTTCTTGTAGCCAAGCCGGGACGACTTGAGGCCATAGGGCACGAAGCCGTAGCCGCCGGCATGCACGGCGATGATCTCGGAAACGGTGAGGGGGCCTTTCACCATGGGTTGCATCTCATCGCCCACCTCGACGTCTTCCCAATAGCGCTGTTCCGGACCGCGGGCGTGCTCCGCCTGGTAGATGGCGTCTATGCGCTCGTAATCCGCATCGGTGTAGTTGGCAGCCTCGATGCCGGCGTACTTGCCTTTGCTGCGGGATTTTCTGCGCTCGGTTTCCACGCGCAGCGTGCGATAAACGCCCACCACCTCGCCGTGCTGATTGATGTTCACGCTGCGGCTCACGCGTATGACGGAGCGTTCCGCGAACTCGGATTTCTTTTCCTCCACGGATTCTTCACCCCTATAGGTGAAGACGCGGTCGCCGGGGCGCAGGTGCCGGTACCAGTCCCAGGTACCCCCGGAAACAAAGACGTGCACGCCGCGGAACAGGCCCTTGGTGGCCTTTTTCAATTCCTCTGGCATCGGGTCGCCCATCATGGGGGTCTTCACGTGACCGACCATGGTGCCGTGGGCAATCTGCGTGCCCCACCTTGTGGTGGGGCCGTAGCTTTCGTCGGTGTACAGGGGGGTGTCATCGCCCATACCCTGGGCCCAGTTGCGGATGGCATCCGGCGTGGCTTCGGAGAAGAGTTCCCGCTCCCTGCTGGCGACATTCACCCCGACCAGCAGCCTGGCCCGTTCGATGTCTTCGTCCTTCAACTCATACTTGAGGGCCTGTTCAAACTCCTTCTCGAGCTTGTCGTCGACCTTGAAGGCATCGCTCACCCTTGACTTTGCTTCGGCCATGGCCGCTCCATCAGTTTGATCAGTGGGAAGGGCAGCATAGCGGCACGGTCTTCCCAGTCAACAACATATAACTAAGTTAAATGAATTTTTGACGAAACGGCGCGATTGTGGATTAGACGGCAAAACATGTAGATAATTGATACAATTAAAAATTATCGTAGGGAGCCACGCAAGATTGAACAGAACAGCACGGGGACAATTGCGGCGCAGAGGTAACCTCGGCTCGGTGCGGGTGCCGAAGACAGCCGAACTGGTGGCCGCCGAGTTGCGCCGCCGCATCGTTCTCGGTGACTTGAGCGAAGGCGACAACCTGCCCCCTGAGTCGGTCCTGATTGAGGAATTCGGCGTCTCCCGGCCTACCATGCGGGAAGCGTTCCGGATTCTCGAGACCGAGCTGCTGATCAGCGTGTCCCGCGGCTCGCGCGGCGGGGCCCGTGTGCGGTTGCCGGAGGTTGAACTGGTGGCGCGGTATGCCGGGTTGTATCTCCAGACGCGCAAGACCACGGTGCGGGACATGCGCGACGCGCGCCTGCTCGTGGAACCTCCGGCCGCGCGGCTGCTGGCATTGCGCCGGCCCCGGCGCATCATTGCAGAACTGCGCGAGCACATCAGCGAAGTCGAGTCGCAGATCGATGATGCCGAAGCCTATTCCCACCACACGGCCGAATTTCACCTGAAGGTGATCGAAGGCTCCGGCAACGAGACGCTGACCCTGCTGGGACACGTGATGCACGAGATCTGGGAAGCGCACCTGCTCAATGTGGTAGGCACGAGTTACGACGTGGACAAGGCAAAGCTGGGCGTGCGGTCGGAGAAAAAACTGGTCGACCTGGTGGAAGCGGGTGACGCGGACGGTGCCGAGCGGCATCTGACCAGCCACTTGAAGCGTAGCGCGGAAATAGTCTTCAAGACGGTCGGCCCCGATACTCTCGTAGAGGTGCTGGTTTAGCCCACGATGGTAATGGCCTCTTCCGGGCAGGAGGCCGCGCCCAGCCGCGCTGCATCCTCGAGCCCGGGCGGCACCTCGATCTCTTCGGCCGCCAGGTAGCCGTTGTCGTCGAGTACGTAGACTTCCGGCGCCATCGCTTCGCAGCGGCCATGCCCCTGGCAAATCGACTTGTCGCAAATCGCTCGCAACCCTGCCTCCGACCACGGAAATGCGGGTGAGACTATACACAAAGGTAGATACGTTATATATATCGGCGGGCTCGAAGGGAGACGCGCATGACGGGATCTGAGGGGTCAGCGCTGAGCGGACGCGTGGCCGTGGTGACCGGCGGACACGATGGCGTGGGATACTACATCGCCGAAGCGCTGCTGGGCGAAGGCATGCGTGTGGCGCTTCTGGCCCGGCGCAGGGAAGTTTTGCAGCAGGCGGCCCGCAAACTTGCAGGCGATGTCCTGCCGGTGGTTTGCGACATCCGCGATCCGGACAGTGTCCGCGCTGCGTTCGCCAGCGTCGATGAAGGGCTTGGCGGTGTTAGCGTACTGGTCAACAACGCCGCCATCATTTCCATCTACCGGATCGCGGATGCCTCGGACGAAGAGTTGCACGCCACGGTGCAAACCAATCTGCTGGGCGTGATGTATTGCATCCGGGAAGCAGTCGCGCGCATGCGTACCGCCAGGTTGGGTGACATTGTCAACATTACTTCAGAGGCGGTGTTGCGGCCGTTTCCGTATTTGCTGGGCTATTCGTCCACCAAGGCGGCGGTGGAGACGCTGAGCCGCGGTCTCAAGCGCGAGCTTGCTCCCCTCGGTATACGCGTCGGCGTGCTGCGCTCGGGGCGAGTTGCCGTGCCGGACCGGCAGCCCGGTGCCCGGTGGGACCCGGAGCGTACCGAAGCGTTCTTCCGGGAGGCGTACGCCGGCGGATTCATCGAGCATGAGGGGGATGGCATCGACCCTCGAACTACCGCTCAGTCGGTCGTGCACATGTTGGGTCTGCCACGCAACTCGAGTATCGATGTGCTGGAGTTGCGTGACGGCGGTGAGGTCCGGGAGTGATTCCAGGGTTGGAGACACCACGATGGCGAGGTCCATCTCCGTGTTGGCGTCGAGCGCGTAGTATCATCTAACATGGTACAATCATTAAGCGTATTGTTTGAAGCGTGGGAAGCTTCGGCAGGGTTGCGAAGGGGCCTCCATGCGGCGCGATGTCGTCGGTAAACAGCACGAGCTGATGCGCAGCCGGTTTCGGCGCTTCGCCGGATTCGAACTCGCTCCAGCAGCGACGTGACCGGAGAATGTGATGACCGAGTTCGATACACAGTCCAGGGGCAGGTCGATGACGCGCCCGAAAGTTCGAACCGTGGCGGAGGCCGACGCGGAACAGACGATCGCGGGATTGACGCTCGCGTTCGCGACAGACCCCGCCGTTCGGTCGTTCTATCCGGATCCGCGAGATCATCTGACCCATTTCCCGGAGATGATGCGCACCCAGATCCCCTCCGCGATCGCCGTTCGCTCGGCGCACTGCGTCGAGGGCTTCAGGGCAGCCACCATCTGGTTCCCGCCGGAGAATTCGGACGCTGAGGTCGAGGCCGGGAAGGCGAGGCGCAGGAAGATGGACGCGCTGATCCAGGAGACAGCTTGCAAAGACGGCAACGATGATCTCTTCGCCGCGCTCGGCAAGATGGGAAAATTCCATCTCGACGCACCCCATTGGTATCTGCTCGCGATCGGCGTCGATCCCAACCATCAGAATGAAGGCCTCGGGTCCTTGCTGATGAAACACGCGCTTCCCAAAGTCGATGCGGAAGGCGCCCTGGCCTTCCTGGAATCATCGAACCCGCGCAATGTTCCGTTCTACCTGCGCCATGGATTCGAGGTGATGCAGGTGGTGCAGGTGGGGACGTCGCCGACATTCACGCTCATGGTGCGCGAGCCGGTATAGCCCGCAGACATGGTCGAGACCACTTCCCAGTCAGCAACCGTCGAGCACCTGCGCCGTACCTTCGACAGCGGCCGAACCCGGCCTTTGCACTGGCGGCGCCGCCAGCTGCAGGCGATCGACGAGATGCTGGAACTGCGGGGTGACGAATTGGTCGAAGCCATGAGGGCGGACATGACGAGGCCCGAACTGGAATGCCGGCTGGAGTTGAAGGTCTGCTCCACCGAGACCGCCTATGCGCTTGACAACCTCGAGAGCTGGATGCAACCCGAGCCCGCCGGGCTGCTGCCGGTTCCTGGCCGGCAACGCATCGTGCGGGATCCTCGTGGCGTCGTCTTGATCATCGGTCCCTGGAACTGCCCGGTGGAGTTGCTCGTCGTGCCGCTGGTCGGCGCCGTGGCCGCGGGCAATTGCGCCGTTCTCAAGCCCTCGGAACTGAGCGCGCAATGTTCGGCCCTGGTGGCGGAAATGGTTCCCGAATACCTCGACCCGGATGCCGTTGCGGTCGTCGAGGGAGGAGCCGACGAGACTACCGAGTTGCTCGAACAAGAGTGGAACCACATCTTCTATACCGGTGGCGGGGCGGTGGGGCGCATCATCGCCGAGGCGGCCGCAAAGCAGCTCACGCCTGTCACGCTCGAGCTGGGCGGCAAGAGCCCGTGCATCGTGGATGACGATGTCGATCTCGACACGGCTGCGCGACGCATCGCCTGGGGCAAGTATTTCAACGCCGGACAAATCTGTATCGCCCCGGACTACGTGCTCGTGAAGCGCGAACGCGAAGAGGAACTGGTCGCGGCGCTCGCCCGCGTCACGGAGGAATTCTTCGGAACGAACCCGCGGTCGAGCGCTGATCTTGGGCGCATCGTCAACGAGCGTCACCACGCTCGAATCGTACGTCTCATGAAGGACGGGCGGCCGGCATTCGGAGGCGAGGCGGAACAAGCGGAACGTTATATCGCGCCGACAGTCCTGCAGGACGTTGCACCCGATTCCGATGTGATGAAGGAGGAAATCTTCGGGCCCGTACTCCCGGTGCTCCCCGTCGACAGCATCGAGGAGGCCATCGAATTCGTGAATCAGAGGGACAGGCCGTTGGCGCTCTACCTCTTCACGTGCCGGCAGAATGTCGAAGACGAGGTGCTCTTGAGAACGAGTTCCGGTGGTGTCTGCGTGAACGGGACGATGTTGCACGCGGCAAGTCCCGAGATGCCGTTCGGCGGCACGGGAGCGTCGGGTTTGGGGGCGTACCACGGCCGTCACAGCTTCGAAACGTTCAGTCATCGCAAGGCTGTCTTCACGCAGGGCCGCGGCGACCTGTAATTCTTGCACGCACCGTTCGGCGCAGCCGGTATTGGGTGAGTTTTCGACTCTGGCGTGGCGGTGCGCTTGAATTTCGCGACCGCGCTCGCTTTACCGGTCAGCGAGTCGCGAAGCGGTTGCGCATCGCCGATCTATCGAGCTGGCCGATGCCCGATTCGCTCCGCCAGGTGTACTTGGCGAAAGCGGAAGAGAGCACATGGCTGCCTTGCTCACCCCCATGGACTCCCCACCCGCGCCCGTCTGCGCCGACGGTGGAGAAGACCGAGCCGATGGTTTCGCCCTCAACGACCTCGGTGCCGAATGGGCCATCGAGCTCGATGAGAACGGCTTCGCCCTCGGATCGATCGCTGACCAGATACGGCCAAGCGTGCACTACGGCCTCGTGCATGGCCCCGTCGATGAACACGAAGCCGCGACCCCGTTCCGGCAGCCGGACGGTCGCGCCGTAGCGTAACAGCCCGAACGCACGGCCGCTGGGAAACAGCGCGTTGGCGAACGCGTGCCCCGTGAACCCGGGAAGATCCCGCGTTCTCAGGGAATGGCTGCGAAAGCAGATCGAGTCGAGCGCATGCGTGCGGCCCGCGACCGAAAGCACGCCCCGGGCGCGGTGCAGTTGGTGGTACCGAAAGGCGGGGAGCGCATCGCCCCACCCACGCTCCACGTTCCAGGCTGGCGTTGCGGGATCGGCGACATCGAGGCTGAGTTCGGTTGCAACGCTTGGCTGGATCTCTCTGGGCGCGGCCGCCGGGTTCGCCGGCAGCTTTGCCATGGTGCCGGCGAATTCGGCGCGCCAGCGCTGAAAGGGCTCAATGCAGGTGAGCGACAAACAGTCTCCCGCGGCGCAACCGGCCGTGCTTTTCCCGCCCTCGCCCGTGTGGACGAGGCGAGTTCCATCGGAGAGGAACAGGGAAACGGTCTCCCGGCGCCGGGTGTGGTTGCTGCCGTCATGCACGAGATAGGCGTAGTAGCCGATGCCGCCGGCCTGATCGTAGCCATAGACCCATAGCGCCTCGTGCAGATCGGCTCGGTCGCGACCTCCGAGCACCGGCAGGTCGATATCCGGCGGGTAGTCCGCAGCGGGCGTGTCGAGAGTAAAGGTGACAGGCGCTACTCTCATGTGCGGCTGGCTCGGCGGGATGCCGGTGGAGGCCGATCGGGGCTTACCGCGAAGCGCTCGATGTACGCCGCGAACCGCTCCCGCAGAGCGTCCATGTTCAGGCCGTACTCTTCCGGAGTGTAGCTGTGCCGACCGTGCTTGTTCTGCGGATTGTCGCGCTGGAACGCTGCGACTTTCCGGCGGACCGCATCGTTCACCGTTATGTTGAAGTGATCATGGATTCGACAGACCGTGCCGAGGGGGTCGGCAAGCAGATCGATGTAGTGAACGTCGTAGAACCGGTGTCCATCGCCGAGCGCCTCACGGGCCGCCATGGCCCGCAGCAAACCGATCTCTTCCAATGCGACCCATTCCGCGCCGAAGCGCACCGGATCGAAGTCGGGGTCCAGACCCCGGCGGATGGTGCCGACGAAGCTGGCCACGGACGCCAGCGCCTGGCCAGGGTCCCGATGGGTCCACACGATGCGGGCGTCCGGATATTTCCACAACAGCGCCGGAAGCGAGAACAGGTGCTTCGGCCACTTCAGCACCCACTCGCCGGGCACGCCGAACTGCAGGTGCTGCAGCATGTGGAAGTGGTGCTCGTAGGCGGGACGGTGGTCGGCGTTCAGGAACCATTCGAGATAGGACGGCATCCGGCAGGTGGCCGCTGCCGCGGAATTGATGAAGCTCCAGTCGATGAGGCCGATGCACTGCTCGGCCCGGGTCGCGCCAAAAGGATGCGCTTTCATCAGCTCGCCGGCGTTTGGACGTGCATCGAGCTGCTGTTGAACCTTTGCGATTCTCGGATCGCTCTCGAAGGTGACGGCCATCGGCGGTGGTGAGGGCTCGTTCATTTCCCATTGCAGAGGGGCGCGAGCACCCGGCCTAGTGGCCAGCAGGGCATGCAGATGGGTAGAGCCGGTACGCGGCAGGCCGACAACGATGAGCGGTG
>JAPOON010000397.1 GCA_026713405.1 Gammaproteobacteria bacterium | reverse complement strand
TGCATCCAGCATGCCGTGCCGCACCCCTTTGAACAGGGTAACGCCCTGGGCGTTGGTCAAGACAATCGGTTCGAGATCGGGCGGAGCGAGAATCTGCGCCAGGCGGTCAGTAGGGTTGGTGCTTGCCGTAGCGCTGCCTATAGGGGCCGCGGTTGCCGAGGTGGCCGGCGGTTCGCCGGTTTGCTCTCCGGGCGACGTCCCGGTGGCCGATTCCGTTGCGGGCGAAGCGGGGCTCACCGCCGTTGCCTGTCTCGAATCAAGGCTCGTCCGCTCTGCCGCGTCGGCGGCGCCGGCCTGCTGGCGTTCCCGCAAGGATGGGCCGTCCGTCCCGTCCCGCTGATCCGATACCTGCCTGCCGTCCAGCACGCCCTGTTTTTGTTCTACAGCGGCGCCCTGTGCGCTACCTTGCGCGTTCCGAACGGCCGCCTCGGCCGCGTTTACGGTTCCACCCATGACTTTTTCCTCCGTGGTCTGTTCTTATGTGTAATGCCGCGCCGTCACTGCTTCGTATTCGACTTGAACTGCCAGTTTTCTGGATTGGCAGCGCGTAGAGGGCATCGATCGACGCTTGATGCGGTTGGACAGCGGGCGGGCGAAAAGTTCCTGGCGATGGCCTGCGGACCGACCGCGCTACCGCCGACAAGCGACTCGCAGCCACCGGCGGACACGTCTCTCCGTCGATGGGGGTCAAAGATGAACAGCGCGGCGACTAGCGTCGATGCAGGGCGTTGACAAGCGGTTGGACGCAGGCTGCCGCTATTCCTGAACGCGGGAATCGAACGGTGGCAGATGCCCCTCGTGGCTGTCTGCGTACGTGGCGAGGCACTTGACTTCGGCATCGAGGCGCTCGGTCAGGCCAGTGTCCGTGCCGCTCAACAGGGGTGCTTCGCCCATGTTGTAAGCGATAAGCAAAATCAGCGCCGCGGCTCTCAGGTGACCGTCGGCTCCGGCGGGCCAGTTACCGTGCTCCGTCCACATCGCTTTCAGTTGCGCACTGGCTTCCGTAAGGGTATGAAATTTTTTGGTGGGCGACTGAAACTCGGTCGCAATCGCAACGCGATTGGCGGCAAGAGCTGATCTAGACTGTTCCACGATGGCTCTGGCCCGCTCGCCAGCGTGGCCTACCAGACGGTCGTCCTCAATCGGACCAACCAGTTGCTCGAGTTCCCGTTTTGCGCGATGGGGATCGCCGCCGAGGCTAACCCATTTGCCGCCATCTCCGAACGACGAGAGAGCAAATTGCCGAATATTGATGCGGACATTAGCGGACCGTCGTTCGCCGTCCACCGGATCGCTCAGTTTCAGTACGAGGGGCCAATCGCGATCGGGGGGAGGATCGGGGGGATGATTGGCGACCAGCTCGTCCAATCCTTCCACTTGTTGCAGATGCGAGTTCTCAGATTCGACCGGTTTCAACAGGGAAACGGCGCAAAGGTGAATAACGGGTGTCCCGCCGTTGAGTGCCTGCTCGCACTTTGCCGTATCGGTGGCGAGAGCGGCAGCTGCCACCTCTCTTGCCATGTGATCGGTGGCGGACAAACGAAAGCCCTGTGCGAAACCTTCCGCACACTCGGGGCCGAGCCGCAGGCCACGTACGTTCATCCGGATTCGGCTGGCTTTATCCGATGGGTTCGTCAACGACCTGTCCTGCCAAGGGTCTGTCTTCTCGAAGAAAGACGTCAGTTGGTCGTCGGGCAGACTTTGCAGCAGTTGAAGGCTAAGTTCACAGGTGGCAAGCAGGCCATGTCGAAGTCCCCGGAACAGGGTAACGCCCTGGGCATTGGTCAGAACGGTCGGCTCGAGATCAGGCGTAACCAGGAACCTTGACAAGATGTCCGTATTGCCTCGGCCGTCCGAAGCGCCCCCCACCGCTGCCTGCCTCGTACGCAGGCTCCTTTGGGCGGCAGCGTCGCCGCCGACGGCGCCGTCCTCCTGGCGTTCTCGCAAGGATAGGCCGGCCGCCCTCCTCTGTTGATCCGATACCTGCCTGCCGCCCAGCACGCCCTGTTGTTGTTCCGCGGCGGCGCCCTGTGCGCTGCCTTGCGCGTTCCGAACGGCCGCTTCGGCGGCGTTTACGGTTCCACCCATGACTTGTTTCCTCCATGGTCTGTTCTTGTATGTATTTCCGCGCCGTCACCGCAGCGTATTCGACTTGAACTGCCAATTTGCTGGATGGCAGCGTGTAGACGGCATCGGTCGACGCTTGATGTGGTTGGACAACGGTCGGGCGGAAAGTTCCTGGTGATGCTCGACGGACCGGCCGCGCTACCGCCGGCAAGCGACTCGCAGCCTCCGGCAGACACGCCTCTCCGTAGATCGGGGTCAACAATGAACAGCGCGGCGACTTGAGCCGATGCAGGGCGTTGACAAGCGGCTGGACGCGGGC
>JAPOON010000396.1 GCA_026713405.1 Gammaproteobacteria bacterium | reverse complement strand
TGCGGCCGTCGCGCCCTGCGCAACTGGCTGCTCAAGCGGGCTGTCACCCGTGCGGTCTTGGAACCCACCGGGCGCTACCACCGCAACCTCCACCAGTGCCTCTGCGACGCCGGCATCGAAACCGTCGTGGTCAATCCGCTACGCTCGCGCCGCTTCGCCGAGGCCCTCGGCTTGTTCGCCAAGAACGACCGAGTCGAGGCCACCATGCTCGCTCGCTTCGGCCAACTCGGTGGCCTCGAGGCCACCCTGCCCCCGCCCCGCAACCTGACCCTGCTCAGTGACTTGCTCGCCGTGCGCCGCAAGCTCGTCGACCAGCTCGGCGCCCTGCGCAAGCTCGGCGCCGAACTCGCTCCCGAAGCCGCCAGCTGCCCCGCCGCCAGCCTCACAGCCTTGCAGGCCGACATCGCCTCCTGCGAGCAGCGCATGCTCGCCTGCATCGCCGCTGACCCCGCACTCTCCCGGCGCAGCGCCATCATCGAGTCGGTGCCCGGCTGCGGCCCCGTTACGGCCGCCTGTCTCTGTGCCGAGATGCCTGAGCTGGGCACACTCGACCGCCGGCAGGTCGCCGCCCTGCTCGGCCTCGCTCCCTTCGACCGCGATTCCGGCCAACTCCGCGGGGGCCGATCCATCCGCGGGGGCCGCTCCAAGCCCCGCCACATGCTGTACATGACCGCCGTCGCTGCGATCCGCTGGAAGCCTGGCTCCAAGGCCTGCTACCAACGCCTCACCGGCCGCGGCAAGCCGCCTAAGGTCGCTCTCGTCGCCGTCATGCGCAAGCTCGCCAGCCTGCTCAACACCCTGCTCCGCGAGGATCGCATGTGGCAGGCCGAGCCTCCCAGCCGCCAGTTGGAGGCCGCCGCATGAACCCGCTGCAAGCTAACCACCCCCGCACAGCCGCCATCGCGGGAACCTGTGTCAATCGCCTATCGGGAACATTTCTCCTTGGAAACCGGCTTGACAACCAACACGGAAGCTACAGGGTCTCGCAAACGACTCCGTCGCTATCTGCGTCCCGCAGGGATTCGTACAGCGGTTCGCCGGTCAAGATCGGCTCGACTTCCGGACAGGCCGTAGAGATGTTGGTGCACGTCTTGGTGAGGTCTTGCGCCTCCAAGGTGCTGATGCACGCTTGTTGCGCCGCGATCTGCGCCGCCCTGGGGCTGGGTGGCTGGTGCTCGGTCATGCCGCTGGTCGGGGCGTTGGTCGTCGGAGTCTCCGCTGTCGGCCTTTGGGACGGGAGCAATTAAGGCAGGCAAGCCAGCTCGGCCAAATAGGGAGAGACGACACCGGCAGCCGTTGCCAGCCGGGCAGTGTCGGCAACTTGATCCGAGCACTGCTGGATATCGGCCTCGCCCGTCAGCGCATCTAGAAGTTCGGTCCGGAGCACCCAGTCCGAGCGGACAGGGAGAGTCGGTCTGAATACCTGCTCGTCCGCGCACCCGTCCAGGATCGATTGCATCGCGGTTTTCTCCTCGGAATCGACACTGAGACCGTACTTGCTCTTGACGCGAATAGTCTGCGCAACCCACCAGCACGTGCCGTTGGGGGGCAGGCTGTCCCGAAACATCGACGTTTCGGCCGCTTGAATGTCGCCAACGTCCCGGTCCCCCTTGGACGCGTTCAAGGAGCCGGGCGCGAGCGTCAGGTTGAGCAAGTCCGCAGCAAACGCCGTCCGAGCCTCCAGGCCGCTGTTGCACATTCCCGACTCGTCCGCCTCCCTGCGAGCCACGATGTGCTCGATCTGGACGTAGCAGAAGTTTGGGAACACGATGCCATCGTACGGAGAGAGCAGGCCCTGATGAAGCTCGGCGATCTGCTCCTGCTGGCCGGCCCATGCCGACGAGGCCACGTCACTCTCCGAACAGTCCTCTTCCGAAGCCACCGAGAGTCCGACCAGGGCGGTAAGGACTTGCTGCTTGTTCCACAGCTCTTGGTCCTGACCAGAGGCGAGGGAGCCGGCCGTCAGGACAGCGATACCGATCACCGTGGGCATTATCTGGCCTTGCATCCGAATACGGGGAAGCCGCTCGCGCCAACCGAAAACAGCAAGCATACAACCACTACGCCCGTTGTCTGGAAACAGGCTGCCAAGAAAACCCGGGAACCCTTCCCAGACGCTGGGACCCCGGAATTGGTCCGACCAGGCCAACCCTAAGGCCCCATAGCGAGCTGCCGGTCCGGCAACTCCGGCAATCCGGCAACACGCCGCTTGACTCCGTGGGTCTTCGGGGCTATAGTTCAGCTGCACTATTCTTGGCATCGGTCGCCAACACAGATTCAACGGCAGGGCCGCGCATGGCGCTCGGGCCGCACGGGATACTGCAGGGGGGCGTGATGCACACGGCAATCAGAACACTCATTTTGGCGGGCGCGAGCGCGGCCGCGCTGTTTGGACAAGTCGACGCGGGCACCATTACCGGCACGGTGAGGGATACGACCGGGGCGGTCATCGCGGGAGCCACAGTGATCGTCGAGAGCGTCGGAACGGGATTGCGAATCGAGACGAGCACCGGTGCGCAGGGCATCTACGTCTCTCCGCCCCTTCGGCCGGGCGAATTCACGGTCGAGGTGCGCTCGGAGGGCTTTGAGCCATCGGCAAAACGCTTTCAGCTCGAAGTCAACCAGCGGGCGGCGGTCGACTTCGAACTGAGCCTGGGAGCAGTGACGGAAGTGATCGAGGTGCTCGACGTCGCGCCACTGCTGCAGACCGAGTCCGCGACACTCTCCAACCTGCGGACGGAGAAGGCGATCAAGGACTTGCCGCTGAACGGTCGCAACTGGGCTCAGCTCATCCTGCTCAGCACGGGCACCCAGCCGGCAGACACGCAGTCGCAGGGCAGCCCGATCACGCGCAAGCGCGGCGTGTCGAACGCCTCCGTGAATGGCAGCCGCTCGAATGACAACAACTACCTGATCGAGGGCATCAGCAATTCGGAGAACCACAACGGCCTCGGGATCCTGATCTTTCCTTCCATAGACGCGATCCAAGAATTCCGTAGCGAGACATCGGGTGCGGACGCGCAGTTCGGTCGCGGGGGAGGAGCGACGGTAAACCTGACGTTCAAGTCGGGGACGACGGAGTTCCACGGAGGGCTCTACGAGTTCCTCCGCAACGCCAAGCTGGACGCCAAGAACTTCTTCGACCGGGCCGACGAGGCCATCCCGCCGTTCAAGCAGAATCAGTACGGCGCCTTTGTGGGCGGTCCTGTGTTCCCCGGAGCCACGGACCACAAGACCTTTTTCTTCGCGAACTTCGAAGGGCAGCGGGTCCGCCAGGCGCAGACCCTGATCAGCAGCGTGCCGACAGCGAACTTCCGGGCTGGCGATTTCTCGCAATCTCGATTCGACATCTACGACCCGACGACGCAGCAGCGGCTCGAGGACGGCAGCTACGTCCGCGATCCGTTCCCCAACAACGCAGTCCCGTCCGCAATGCACGACCGGGTGGGCCAGAACGTCCTCAATCTCTATCCATTGCCGAATCGCAACGACGACGAGACGGATAACTACCTTTCGAACCCCGTTCGCAGCATCAACGGAGAGAGGTTCGACATCAAGATCGACCACGTGTTGTCGGACCGCAACAACATGTTCGCGCGCTACAGCTTCAGCGACGACGACCTGATCGAACCAAGCTTCCTGCCCGCGCCGGCAGTGGGGAGGGGTCCGGGCGTTCCGGGTCCTGCCGACCAGCCTGTCAACCAGGTCGTTGTCAGCGACACGCACTTGGTGTCCCCGACCAAGATCAACGAGTTCCGGGTGGGCTGGACCCGGCTGAACCTGCGGTCGTTCAATCCGAATTATGGACAGTACGTGAGCGACGAGATCGGCATTCCGGGCTCGAACGTGGCGGGCGACCCACTGACTTCAGGGCTGGCGATCATCAACGTCGCCGGCTTCCGGAGTCTTGGCGGCAACGGGTTCTCGCCAGCGGTCATTGTCAGCGACAACTATCAGATCAGCGACACGTTCAGCATCATCAGCGGTCGGCACAGCATCAAGTTCGGCGGTGAGGTGCGGCGACTGCGCTACAACGCCCTCCAGTCCAATGCGCTGCGGGGAACGATGAACTTCAGCAACAACTACACCGTGAATCCTGCATCACGGCGAGGAACCGGGCTGGGGCCGGCCGACACGCTACTGGGCAACCCGATCAGCGGGTTCATTCGCTTCGTCACCGGCACGAGAGGCTATCGCCGAACAGAGGTCGCCTTCCACCTCCAGGACACGTACAAGGTGTCTGACCGCCTGACACTGAACTTTGGCCTCCGGTACGACAACTTCCTGGGATGGCCGTGGACGGAGGTCAACAACCGGCAGTACAATTTCCTGCGATCGGAAGGGACGGTCGTCCAAGTCGGAACGGAATCGGTGCCGTGGCGCTCGGGAATGCCCGGTGACAACAACAACATGTCCCCGCGCTTCGGACTTGCCTACAAGGCCGCGCCCCAGACCGTCTTCCGTTTCGGATACGGACTGTACTACTCGACGGGACAGCTCGACACGACCCGCAACCTAGGTGCGAACCCGCCGGAGTTTATCAGTTCGAACTTCAATAACAACCAGTTCGATTTCGCGGGAGCGCGGCCAGCCTCGATGGGTTTCGACCGCCCGGCACAGGGCGTAATCGCCGGCACCCTCCGCTCGGTCGACCTGGACACCGTGATCCCATACACCCAGCAATGGAACGCGACCATCCAGCACCAGATCGGCGAGATGTCCTTCACAATCGCTTATGTCGGCAGCAAGGGCACGAAGCTGCAGGGGCAGACGGACATCAACCAGCCGGTTCCGGGAACGGGTCCGGTGGCCCCGCGGCGGGACTTTCCGGCGTTCGGGGCGATCCGCCAGATCCAGAGCCGCTACGATTCGAACTACCACAGCCTGCAGATCTCGGCGGAGCGCCGGTTCCGCAACGGGCTTGGCTATCTCGTCAGCTACACGTGGGGCAAGGCGATCAGCAACCTGGACAGCCAGTTCGGAACACCCACCGACATCCGCAACATCCGTCGTGACCGGGGGCCGGCCGGGTTCAGTGCCCCAAGGCGCTTGGTCACCAGCTTCATGTACGACCTGCCGTTCAAGGCAACAGGCCCGCTCAATCACGTGGTGGGCGGATGGCAGATCAACGGGATCCTGAGCATGTATGACGGCTTCCCCTTACGGGTCACCTCCCCGAACACCCTCAACTGCTGCACCTCGTACCCGGACCGCATCGGTGACGGCCGCCTGCCGCGAAGCGAGCAGACGCTGCTGCGCTTCTTCGATGTCGACGCGTTCGTCCGGCCAGGTCCGCAGATGTTCGGCAACGCCGGCCGCAACATCTTATTCGGGCCGGGAACCAAGAACCTCGACTTTTCGATCTTCAAGGAGTTCTTCTTCAGCGAGAACCAGCGCCGCCGGCTGCAATTCCGGGCGGAGTTCTTCAACTTCACGAATACGCCGCAGTTCAACAACCCGACGACGAATATCGGCAGTGCGAACGCGGGGAGGATCCGCTCGGCGGCCTCGACGATCACCCTGCAGCGGATTCCCCGGCACATCCAGTTCGGGCTGAAGTTCTACTTCTAGGCCGCCAAGGGCCGCGAGTTCTCGGCCGCCGCTTATGGGCCAGCCGGGAATTCGCGGTCCAGGATCGCGAGGATCTCGGTCCGTTCATACTCGCGAGCCATGCGCTGCGCCTCGGCCGCGTGCCGGCCGGCGGCAGCATTATTCCCAACGCTACGCTCGGCACGGGCTAGCACCATCAGGAATTGCGGCGTCTCCCGGTTCTTGACTTCAACAGTTCGACGGAGGTAGACGAGCGCGTCCTGCCTGCGGTTCTGGCGGTACAGCGCCATCCCGAGACGGAAGCATGCCAAGCGGTGGCTGGGACTGACCTGGAGGATCTGGCGGAACTGTTCGCCAGCATCTCCGTCCCGCCCTTGCTGCTCGAGTGCGTCACCGAGATTGAGCCGCGCATCCGCCGAATACGGATTCACCTCAAGCGCCAGCCGGTACGCAGCTTCCGCTTCCGCATGCCGGTCCTGCTTGGACAGGGTGACGGCGTAGTTGTAATGCGCTTCTTCGATGTCCGGATTATGCGAAATGGCCTCCCGGTAGGCGGTTCCGGCGTCCTCGTACCGGCCCAGCTTGCCGTACACGCTGATCAAGTTCACCCAGGCGTGAGCCTGCGCAGGTTCGGCTCTCGCCGCGCGCGAGTACTCCCGCAGGGCATCGTCGCGCTGCCCGGCCGCTTCGAGGCGTATCCCTCGGTTCAAGTGATGCCGGTAGGAGCCGACACGCAATTCCTCGACTTCCTCCAGGAGGGGATCTGGAAACGGCGTCCACGGAGTCGGGTCCAGTCGGTTGTACAGGTTCATGAAATGCGCGGCGTCGTCATTGCGGCCGACTCTCTGCAGGGTGAGGGCCAGCTGGTAGTACAGGGGACGGTAGTCGCGTCCCAGAGTGGCTGCCTTCTCGAGTGCTTCGAGAGCCTCGTCCGGACGGTCCAAGCGGGCCAGCGCGGCACCGCGGCCGAAGTGCGCGGCCATCGAATCCGGCCGTGCACGCGCGGCACCGTCATATAGCTCGAGCGCCTCTACTGGCCTACCGGCTTGCAGCAACGTTGCGGCGAGCCGCAGCCGGATAAAGAGGAAACCCGGTGCCAGTCCCGCGGCGGTCCGCAGCGCGCCTTCCGCTTGCTCCTGCTGGCCCAGTTCGCCGGCTACAAGGCCCATAAGGTAGTGCCAACGGAACTCGTCCGGAGCGCGGGCCACAGCACGCCGGTAGATGTCTACGGCCGGCTCGAGAACCCGGTACGCATGCAGGGCCATCGCGGCCGTCCCAAGCGCTTGCCCGTCGTCAGGACGGGCTCGGGCAGCCGCGAGGCGGTCCTGGATCAACTGCCTAGCGCTACTCTCGAAGGCCGTGACGTCCACGTGCGGGAGCGCCAGGTCCTCCGCCGGCGGATCCGAGCATCCGCCCAAGGCGGCAGACAGGACCAGCAGCGTCCTAGCCAGGATCCGTGGGAAGGAGTACACGGGTCCCGGCGTGAGCCGGAGTGACCGGGCAAGCCGGGCCCCGGACCGGAGGATGCCCGCACCAGCGGCGGAAGCAAGGCTCATCATCACTGCGCGCTAGACCAAAGACTAGGATGGCGACGGCATGTCGCCACGCCAAGACCAAATTGCCTAGAGCGGTAGTGTACTCGACTCGCCGGACTCGAATGGCCTCTGGAACAATTCGCAACACACGTCACCAAATGCCGGATGCGCGGGTGGCGGAGGGTCACGCATCGCAGTCGGAGCCGTCCTGCTCCGCGCAACCTGCGTCCCGGAATCAGAGATTTGGGTGTTGCCGACTTCAAGGGCACAGCATGTGGGGGTTAGGGATGCCACGATTTGTCAAGGCATTCCCAGTGTTCGCGGCGTTTGCAGGGGCGGGAATTGATCGTCGCCGGTGGTTGTTCCCCCTGCGCATCCCTTCCCGCAAAGGCG
>JAPOON010000395.1 GCA_026713405.1 Gammaproteobacteria bacterium | reverse complement strand
GCCGGCTGGTCGGGCGTCATGGATCCGAGCCCTTCAGAGCAAACCACTACCGCGAACTGAGACGCCGCGCCTTTGCGTCCTGGATTCTGGCAACGGCCGCTTGATCGATGCGAGTGTAGATCCTCGGCGGCTTGGACCAATTGACTTGGCAATACCTCGCAGACGCATCCCCAACGACATGGCTCTACGGGCGTGCCGCTCAAAATCCCGCAAGAACTCACATCGACTCACCACCAAGACTTCCACGAGTGTGGTACGAATTGGGGTGCGTTCCATATAAGTTATTATTTTTATTGAAGTATTGGCGGAGCGGACGGGACTCGAACCCGCGACCCCCGGCGTGACAGGCCGGTATTCTAACCAACTGAACTACCGCTCCGTGCGGTGTGCGGCGCCGTGCGGCAGCCGCCTTCTGGTGGGTGTTGCAGGGGTCGAACCTGCGACCTACGGCTTGTAAGGCCGTCGCTCTCCCAACTGAGCTAAACACCCCATGTCAAACGAGGTGGCGTATCTTAACGGGTGGCCTGCCCGAGTCAATCGGCAACGCCCCCTTGGCGGACTCCGGAATCCACCGCACGGCCGACCCCGCGGGCAGTGACGAAGCACAAAGCCTCTGGAACCGCGGGTCGGTTGTCAACGCCCCCTGCATTCACATTTCCGGCGCGAACAGGCATGGGCGCGCGACCGCAAACGGGGAAAACCGAATCAGATGCAGAAAATTCATGTTCCCTGTTTCCTCTTGTCTTTCAATACCTAACATGACTTGGGGCAGGTTATCCGGCGAAATCCCTGCCTTATCCACAACTCTATCCACCGGTTGGCGGTACTTGTGCACAACGCGGGTGCCGACTTATCCACCGCCCCTTGCAAACCTTTCATTAGGCAAAGTATTACCGGCTTGCTAGGCTCGTGAACAGGGTCGAACGAAGCAGGCTGGCCGGCAACGGCGGGCCGACGCGGAGTTTGAACCGATGGGCCTCAAGCCAAGGCCGGGGTCACTCCAGGCTCAAGTGGCTCAAGGGTGGCCGGCCCCGCGAGAGCGGGGCGAGCCGGAACCTCTCAGGAGGGGAAGGCTCAAAGCGGGCATCCGCCTCTCTCGGCAGCGTCGGCCGCGCGACCGGGGGACGACGTAGCAAGGCGTCGTAAAAAAACGGCTCGCAGAGCCATCGGTTGTGGAGGCGGCGGAGACGTCCGTAAAGCGGAAACAACCACGCGGTCGGGGAGCGAAGGCGGCCTTCGGGCCGGCTGGAGAACTGACCGGCCGCAAGCGCAGCAGAGGTGCTGTGCACGCGGGGCGAGAGCCACGCGGGAGCTGCGAAGGTTCGCCTTCAAGGCTCACCGGATCTGCAAGGGTCCAGGGAATCTTCGGATTCCGCCCGGCCTTCGGGCCAGGCTCCCGGGTCTTCGGCCCCGGGGCAACGGAACCAAAGGGGGTTCGGGGGGACTAGGCCAGCGCCAATGGGGTCAAACCCGGCGGCACTGGGCGAAATCCTGAATTATGGAAACCCCGCCTTCGGGCGGGGTTTCTTATTTCCACACCAAATTCTTTCCGCGCCAGAATCAGCGATCGCCGGTGAGGGGGACGAACGCCACCGGCAGCACTTCCCTGGTGGTATGGGTCCCATCCTCCAGCTTGGTCACCACGGTGAGGTCCTGCGCGGTGTACTGCGTGCCGACCGGCAGCACCATGTGCCCGCCGGGCTTCAACTGCTTGAGCAGGTCCGCCGGAATGTCCGGCCCGACGGCGGTAACGATGATGCCGTCGAAGGGAGCTGCTTCCGGCCAGCCGTAGTAGCCGTCCCCCGCCTTGACGGATACGTTGTGGTAGCCCAGTGCGTCAAGGCGCTCGGCAGCCGACTCGGCCAGCGCCGGGATGATCTCGATGGTATACACCTCGTCCACCAGAACCGAGAGTACCGCCGCCTGGTATCCGGAACCCGTGCCGATCTCGAGGACCTTGTGGCCCGGTTCCGGCTCCATCAGATCTGTCATCAGCGCCACGATGAACGGTTGCGAGATGGTCTGACCGTGGCCGATGGGCAACGGCCGGTTGGCGTAAGCCGCGCGCACGCCGAACCGGTCGACGAAATCATGCCGGGGAACGGCCCGCATCGCCTCGATCACCGGATCGCTCAAACGCGCGCGCCCCGTGTAACCCCGCGTTTCCCGGGTATCCGATTCGATCTGCTCGATCAGTTTAGCCTGAAGTACGTCCACCGCCGGTTCCTCTGCCTGGGCGCACGCACACGCGACCACCAGGCCCGCAACAAGGGCAAAGGCGCCCCGGGCTCCCCGGGGCGTGCCACGGCTTTGCGGGCGTGTGCTCCTGATCTGTCGCCGCGCGCCACTGCCCGCACCTGCGTTGCCCGAATCGCCCACGATTGCAGGCCAACGTCGGCCGCGCCGGAACATCGGGCCGCAAACGGGATTGATCGAACGCCCCATACCGGGGAAGTCTACACCGCCGAAGGGCCAGCCGGGGCGCGGAACAATCGCCTGCGCAAAGGGGTTTCCACTCCCACAAGATCCCACATGGCGATCCATTCTTCCTAATTCGCCCCTTTCCTGCTTTGATAAACACACGACGCATACGGAGGACCCCCATGGCGGCAATCAAGCCATTTCGTATAGACATCGCCGAGGGCGAGTTGGATGAACTGAAAGCGCGGCTCGCCAACACCCGCTGGCCGGAAAAGGAAACGCCGGACGACTGGTCACAGGGCATACCCCTGGCCTACGTGCAGGAGGTGGCCGACTACTGGCAAAACGACTACGACTGGCGGCGCGCCGAAGCCCGCATCAACGCCCACGACCAGTTCACCACCGAAATCGACGGGGTGGACATCCACTTTCTGCACATCCGTTCGCCCCACGAGCAGGCCCTGCCCCTGGTGATGACCCACGGCTGGCCGGGTTCGATCGTCGAATTTCTCAGGGTTATCGGGCCCCTCACCCGGCCGGAAGAACATGGGGGCGACAGCGCGGATGCATTCCACGTGGTCTGCCCGGCGCTGCCCGGCTACGGTTTCTCCGGGAAACCCGCGGAACCCGGCTGGGGCGTCGAGAAGATCGCCGATACCTGGGCGGTGCTCATGGCGCGGCTCGGCTACGGCCGCTACGTGGCCCAGGGCGGTGACTGGGGCGCGCTGGTCACCATGCACATCGGGCCCCGGGACCCCGAGCATTGCGCCGCCATTCATCTGAACATGGCCATCGCGACGCCCGACCCGGACACCATGGGTGACCTGACGCCGCAGGAAAAACTCGCGCTGGAAGCCGCAACCTACTACCAGCAATGGGACTCGGGGTACTCGAAACAGCAGAGCACCCGGCCCCAGACCCTGGGCTACGGCCTGGTGGACTCCCCGGTCGGGCAGATGGCCTGGATCTTCGAGAAGTTCTGGCGCTGGACGGATTGCGACGGCCATCCGGAAAACGCCCTTACCCGCGACGAAATGCTCGACAACGTGATGCTGTACTGGCTCACCCGGTCCGGCGCCTCCTCGGCCCGCCTGTACTGGGAAAGCTTCGGCGGCAACCGCGATTTCGAAATCGCCACACCGGCCGGCTGCAGCATCTTCCCCAAGGAGATCTTCCGCTGCTCACGGCGCTGGGCAGACAAGCGATACCCCAACATCATCCACTGGAACGAACTGGACAAGGGCGGGCACTTCGCCGCCTTCGAACAGCCGGAGTTGTTCGTCACCGAGGTGCGCGACTGCTTCCGTTCGGTGCGTCAGTGAGCAAGACCATGGGCGCGCCCCTGTGGCGGCCTTCGGCGGCACGCATCGCCGCCTCGAACATGACGCGGTTCACCCGCCAGGCGGAAGCCGCCAGCGGGCGCGCGTTCAACACCTACGACGACCTGCACGCCTGGTCCATCGAAGACCCCGGCGCATTCTGGAGCGAGGTGTGGGAGTTCACCGGGGTGCGCGCCAGCAGTCGGGCCGATGTGCCCGTCATGGCCCTCGATCGATTCCCCGGTGCAAACTGGTTCGACGGCGCCAGGCTGAACTACGCCGAGAACCTTCTGCGCTTCCGCGACGGGCAAACCGCGCTGGTCGCCTACCAGGAAAACGGAGACCGCGAGGAAATCACCTTTGCCGAGCTCCATCGCCAGTCCATGGCGCTCGCGGCAAGGCTGTCCGCGTGGGGCATCGAATCCGGCGACCGGGTCGCCGGCTGGCTGCCCAATACCATCGAAGCGGTCGTCGCCATGCTGGCGACCGCCTCCATTGGCGCGGTCTGGTCGTCCTGCTCGCCGGACTTTGGCGCGGAGGGGGCGCTGGACCGATTCGGCCAGATCGAACCTCGAGTGCTGTTCGCCTGCGACGGCTATTTCTACAGCGGCAGGCGCATCGATGTGCGCGACAAGGTACGCAAGGTCGTCCGGCAGGTGCCCTCACTGAAAAAGGTCGTCTGGATTCCAACAATCGGGGTGACGGAGGACAGGCCGACTTTCCGGGAATTGACGGAAGCGCCGGGAGCAAGGACACCGGGCTCACCACAAACCGGAAACAGCGCGCGGTTCCAGTCCGGCATGGAGGCCGACCCGGTGCCCGGAACATCGTCGCCCGGTGAACTCGAAAACCCCGCATCGTTCACACAGGTCGACTTCAACCACCCCCTGTACATCCTCTATTCCTCCGGCACCACCGGCAAGCCGAAATGCATCGTGCACGGCGTAGGCGGCACCCTGCTCCAGCACCTCAAGGAACACCAGTTGCACGTCGATCTCCGCCGCGACGACAAGCTCTTCTTTTTCACCACCTGTGGCTGGATGATGTGGAACTGGCTGGTCAGCGCCCTGGCTACCGGTTGCACCGTGGTGCTCTATGACGGTTCGCCATTCCATCGCGGTCCAGGCGCGCTCTGGAACATCGTTGAGCGCGAAGGCGTCACCGTGCTCGGCGTCAGCGCCAGGTACATCTCGGCCATCGACAAGAGCGGGTTGAAACCCGGAACCAGCCACGACCTGTCCAGCCTGCGGGCGCTGCTCTCCACCGGGTCGACACTGACCCACGAGGGGTTCCGCTACGTCTACCGACACGTGAAGCCCGACCTGCACCTGGTGTCCATGACCGGCGGCACCGACCTCGTCTCCTGCTTCGTACTCGGCAATCCCAATCTACCGGTCTACGAGGGCGAACTGCAGTGCAGGGGGCTCGGCATGGCGGTGGATGTCTGGAACGAGGCCGGCCGTCCCGTCCGTGGCGAAAAGGGCGAACTGGTCTGCACCGTGCCGTTTCCGTCCTGTCCCATCGGCTTCTGGCGCGACCCGCACGACGCGAAATTCCGCGCCGCCTATTTCGGGAAGTGGCCCAATGTCTGGGCCCATGGCGATTTCGCGGAAATCACCGAACACGGCGGCTTCATCGTGCACGGCCGCAGCGATGCCGTCCTGAATCCCGGCGGCGTGCGCATCGGCACGGCCGAGATTTACCGCCAGATCGAGCGCATCGACGAAGTCGTCGACGCCGTCTGCGTCGGCCAGGACTGGGATGGCGACACCCGGGTGGTGCTCTTCGTGGTGCTGCGCCCCGGCATTACCATGGACTCAGGACTAGCCCGCAGAATCGCCGCCGAGATCCGCACCCACGCCTCGCCGCGCCACGTGCCCCGGAAGATCATCGCGGTGCCGGACATACCGAGAACCATGAGCGGCAAGATCGCCGAACTGGCGGTGCGCGACGTCATTCACGGGCGCACGGTCGGGAATACCGCGGCCCTGGCCAACCCGGAGGCGCTGGAGGCCTTCGCTGACATTGACGAGCTGAAGAACTGAGCCCGCCGCCGGCTTCTGTGCGACAACCGCCAGCCCCGGAGGTCAATCGTCGGCCGGGCCGGTCAATCCGTGCTTCCAGATGGAAATGCGGCCGAGCATTTCCCGCCCGATCAGGTCCATCTTGCGCAGTTGCCTGAGGCGGGGCATGTCCTGCTCGACTTCCCCGTCCTTGAAGACGGCCCCGAGGACGCCGCAGGCATCGGCAAGCGATACAAGCGCAATATCCCGGGGATCGGGTATCCGGTCCGAAAACAGCATTTCGGAGATGCGCTGCTTCGCTGCCCGCATGGGCTTTCCGTCGACCAGCGGGTAGCGCGGGGCTCGGAAAACCCCAAGCACCTTCGCGTCGCGCCGCTCGACGATGCTGCGCTGCACCAGGATCTCCAGTGCCTGTTCCCGGATGGTCGCCGCCTCGTCGCCGCTCAGCGCCTTCAGCCAGTCGACAGCTGACCGGGCATTCTCGCTGTTGGCGATACGCTCAAGCACCCCGTCGAGCATCGCGTTGCCGGTGGGCGTTGGATCCGTGACCGTCAACCGCTCCGGGTCGGTGTCGATGCGGTTCGCAAACGCGAGGTCCATCAGGACGGCCCCCACCAACGCATGGCCCAGCGCATGCCTGGTGACCGGCAGGAAGGTGCCCTTCTCGTCTTCGAGCAGCAGCAGCAGGATTTCTTCGGCAAACGTCAGCATCAGAACTGGACACCTACGGCGGTACACAGGAATTTCATCAGCGGTGTCGCCCGGGCGAACCGCTGCACCACTTCCTCGGGAAAGTCGGCGCTTGCCGCCCGCTCGATGGAAAAGTCGCTGACGCCGATGAAGTCCTTGCGCTTGATGTCTTCCAGATACGGCAGGTCTGGCGCAAAGCCACGTGGCGGCCGCTTCAGCGTGTTGCCTCCCAGGGTGTAATCGCGTTTGAAACGCCGCGACTGCGCCACCTTGCGCCAGGCATCGGGACGCTCGGCAATGCGCTCTCGAATCGCCTTGAGCGCCACGGGCTCGGGGCGCCACATGCCCGCGCCAAGGAAGCAGCCCGTCGTCTCCATGTGCAGGTAGTAGCCCGGCGCGTGCACGTCCTTGCCCTGCTCATGCCGGAACTGGATGCCGATGTTCGTCTTGTAGGGCGTCTTGTCCCGGCTGAACCGGGTATCGCGGTAGACGCGCATCAGCGAGCCGCCCATGCGTTTGGGAATGGCGGTGAAGCGATCCGACACCCGCGCCAGCAGGGGCCCGGTCGCACTGATGAAGGCAAGCGCCGGTTCCAGCACATCGCTCTCGTAACGGTGCTTGTTTTCCTGGAACCAGGCACGGTTGTTGTTGTCTTCCAGGTCCTCGAGAAACTGGACCGTGTCCGTGCCGAAACCCTTGAACCCGGCATTGCCGCTCATCGTGGAACCTCCAGAATTTCTATACGCGGATCAGGCTATCGAACGGGACGAGTTCGCTCCCGTTCACCGCTTTCCCGCGGAGCCGGAATGTCGCCCAACCAGACGAATTCCGGCACAAGAAGTTTTCAGGCCCTGGAGGCGCATGGACAGTCATTGGAATTTCATCCGGCGGTTCGTCAGGAACGCGGCATCGTAGTCGAGACAATCGAAGCACGCCAGCGCCGGGGGGCGGCGCCGGCTTCAGCAGCCAGGCTTTTTCCAAAGCCGCCGCCGCTGTGCTCTACTACGCGTCCTGCCGTTTCCCTTACAGTTTCGCGGAGGACTCAGCATGCGCGCACAGCAGGTCTTCATGGAGAGCCTTCTTGCGCACGGGGTCGACAGCATCTTCGGCAACCCGGGCACCACCGAGAATTCCCTGCTCGACCGGCTGGCCGACTACCCGCAGATCAGCTACTACGTCGTGCTGCACGAGGGCGTTGCCGTGGGCGCCGCCAATTACTACGCACAGGCCACGGGCAAGACGCCCGTGGTCAACCTGCACGTCGCGCCAGGCCTCGGCAACGCCATCGGCATGATGTACGGGGCGCTGAAGGCAAGGGCGCCCATGCTGGTTACCGCTGGCCAGCAGGACACTCGCCTGCGACTGCGGGAACCGCTTCTTTCTCACGACCTGGTGGCAATGGCGGCTCCGGTCACGAAGTGGAGCGCCGAACCACAGACTCCGGACGAAGTTGCGCCGATGCTGCGCCGGGCTTTCCAGATCGCCAGCCGGCCCCCTGCCGGGCCGGTGTTCGTGTCGCTGCCGGTGAATGTCATGGAGGGCGAAACCGAAGTGACGGACACGGCGCCCGCCAGGCTGCACGTCGAAAGCCCCCCGGACCCCGGAGGGCTTGCGAAGGCCGTTGACATGCTGCTCGCGTGCGACTCACCCGCCATCGTGACCGGCGACGACATCGCGCAAGCCGGCGCGTTCTCCTCTCTCGTGGCGTTCGCGGAAACCCTCGGGGCGCCAGTCTGGCAGGTGGGCCTGCGCGCCCAGGTGGTGTTCCCGAGCCGGCATGCGAACTACAGGGGACGGCTTGCGCTCGACGCGGCGGGAATCCGCAAAGCACTGGCGGGCCGTGACCTCGTGTTTCTGCTGGGCGGGCCGGTCTGGGAAGAGCTGTGGTTCGACGGCGCGAGCCCCCTGCCCGACGGCGTGCCGGTTATCGAACTGCAGAATTCCTCCGAACTGTTGGCATTCAACGATTCCGTGGATATCGGCATGGCCGGCGGTCTGGCCATTTCGCTGGACAGGCTGCGCCAGGAGTTGCAGTCCCGCGGGGAGAACGGCCTGGCCCAGGCTGCCGAGGCCCGGAACGCCACGTTGGCCGCCGAAAAAGCTACCGAACTGGAGGCGGTGAACTCACGCCTCGAAAAACTCTGGGATGCGCGGCCGATGACGCCGGCCCGCGCCCTGCACGAGGTCGCTAGAGCGGCGCCCGACGATGTGGTGATTGCCGACGAGTCAATCACCGCGTCCCTGGAGGTGTGGGACCACTTCGATTTCCAGCGTCCGGGCGACTACTACGGCGGCAAGGGCGGCGGCATTGGCCAGGGGATCGCCGGCGCCATCGGCACAAAGGTTGCGCATCCCGACCGGCCGGTGCTGGCAATTACCGGTGACGGTTCGGCGATGTACAGCATTCAGGCGCTCTGGACCGCCGCCCATCATCGCCTGCCCATCGTGTTCGTGATTCTTTCCAACCGGGAATACCGGGTGCTGAAGCACAACATGGACATCTACCGGCACCGGTTCGATGCCCGCTCCAACCGCCCCTACCCGCACATGGACCTGATCGATCCGGTACTCGGCTTCGTGGAAATGGCGCGCGGCATGGGGGTCGACGGTGTTCAGGTCACCGAACCGGAGCAGGTCGGGCCGGCAATCAGGAAGGGGCTTGCTTCCGGTGCGCCCTATCTCGTCGATCTGGTGATTTCCGGCAAGGTTTGACCCGCCGCACGTGCAGCGGCGGCACGCGGCACGCTGTCGCGAGCTGCTGTGAAACACCCGGGCCGGGATGGAATCGCCGCCTGCCGGCCGCTGGAAACGCCCGAAACGCCCCAAAACAAAGACCGTTTGATTTCCCGTGCGCGACCTATATAGTAAGAGGTGCACCGCGAAGACTTAGTGCTCGTTCGCGGGTACGAAGTCGACAGTGTGCATGAGGTACTCACTTTCGATTGAGGGGGAAGGAAAATGGCGACAAGAATAATTGTCGGACTGGCTGCTCTAGCGTCT
>JAPOON010000394.1 GCA_026713405.1 Gammaproteobacteria bacterium | reverse complement strand
CGACATCCAGTAGTCCGGCGACCGTGGGATTCCCGGGAAATGCCCGCTGCGCCTCCCGTTCGATCCTGACCCTCAACGTGTCATTCTCCTCGCCGCCCGGGCCGGGGGCGGCACAACAGCCTGCCAACGCGGCATTCCAGGCTTTGACGCCCACAATGTACCCGCCGGCTCGCCGGCAGGCTTCCGTCACATGCCGTGCACGCAACGGCTTGCCGTGCGCGAGCACCGCGCCCAGGCCGGTGGACTGCACGACCTGGTCGGACACATGCGCGCCGTACCTTTCCCGCAGGCGGTCCACAAAGCGGTAACCGAGTTCGCGGTTCCAGGCGGTTCGATGTCCCTGTACCCAACGTGCCAGCTTTCCGGACCGGAAGGCCAGATCCCCGCTGGGGCTGAGAGCCAGCGCAGAGTTGGCGTTGTCCCACAGGGCGCTCATTTGAAGCTTGTCCAGATCGACCATGACTGAATTTTCCTTACTATTGCAGGTGGGCGGGCTCGGCCATGGGGGGCGTTTGCTACCAGAACACGCCAGGCCTTTACGTATGCAGCGCGAGCACCTCGAGGAAGGCGGCGCCATGACTCTCCAGCTTCTTCTGTCCGACACCGTGCAGCAGCGTCAGTTCCTCCAGAGTGGACGGTCGCAGGCGTACCATTTCCTTGAGGGTCGCATCGTGAAAGATCACATAGGCGGGCACCCCCGCATCCCTGGCCAGGCGGCTGCGGCATTCGCGCAGGGCGTCCCACAGTGGCTCGTCCTCCCGGGAGGGCTCATAGGATGACGCGCGCGCCACCTTGGCCTGGCGCTTCGCCGCCACATCCTCACGGAACTGCACCGATTCCTCCCCCCGCAACAGTGCCCGAGACTTCGGCGTCAGGCGCAGCGCTCCGTAACGCTGCACTTCCGAGCGCAGGTAGCCCTGCACCAGCAATTGCCGCAGAATCGAGCGCCACTCCATGGCGGACCGGTCCTCGCCGATTCCGTAGGTGCTCAAGCCCTCGTGCCGGTGCTGGCGCACCTTGGCCGTATCCCTGCCGCGCAACACGTCGATGACGTGGGCGGCGCCGAAGTACTGGCCCGTGCGGTAGACGCAGGACAGCAGCTTCTGCGCTTCCACGGTTCCGTCCCAGGTCCGCGGCGGCGTCAGGCAGATGTCGCAGTTGCCGCAGCCTTCCGGCAAACGGTCGCCGAAATACTCCAGCAGCGCGCGCCGCCGGCAGGTGGTGACCTCACACCAGCCGAGCAGGCTATCGAGCTTCGCCCGCTCGACTCGCTTGTGCGCCTCCTCAGCTTCCGACTGTTCCACCAACTGCCCGAGGCGGACCACGTCCTGCAGGCCATAAACCATCCACGCTTCCGCGGGCTCGCCGTCGCGGCCGGCGCGGCCCGTCTCCTGGTAATAGGCCTCGACGCTCTTGGGCAGGTCCACGTGGGCGACGAAACGCACGTCCGGCTTGTCGATGCCCATGCCGAATGCGATGGTCGCCACCATCACGATGCCGTCCTCCTGCAGAAACCGTTCCTGGTGTTGCTTGCGCATCTCCGCGGGTAGTCCGGCGTGATACGGCAGCGCCTTGAAACCCCGCTCTGCCAACGCCCCGGCCGTGGCCTCGACCTTCTTGCGTGTCATGGCGTAGACGATGCCCGCCTCGCCCCGCCTGCCTTCCAGGAAGCGCACGAGCTGAGCCGGAGCATCCGTTTTTGCCTGCACGCTGTAGCGGATGTTGGGCCGGTCGAACCCGCTCACGAACCGTTCGGCGCCGTTCAATTCCAGCCTGGCGAGTATGTCCCGGCGCGTGGCAGCATCCGCGGTGGCGGTCAGGGCCATGCGCGGGACGCCCGGAAACCGCTCCCGCAGGATGTGCAGGCCAAGGTAGTCCTGCCGGAAATCGTGGCCCCATTGGGAGACGCAGTGGGCCTCGTCGATGGCAATCAGCGAGAGACCGACGGCGCCGAGCATCTCCAGGGTCTCGTCCTGCAACAGCCGTTCCGGGGCCAGGTAGAGCAGGTCCAGCGCGCCGCGCGCCACCTCATCCAGCACAAGCTGTTGCTCGGTGTACGAAAGCGTCGAGTTGAGATAGCGGGCCCGCAGGCCGAACTGTTCCAAGGCGGCAACCTGATCCTGCATCAGCGCAATGAGGGGGGAGACCACCAGGCCCATACCCGGCCGGATCACCGCGGGTATCTGGTAGCAGAGCGATTTCCCTCCGCCCGTCGGCATGAGCACGAGCGCATCCCTGCCCTCCAGTGCCGCGGCGACGACCTCTTCCTGGCGGCCGCGGAAGCCCGCATAGCCGTATACCTCGTTGAGGAGTTGTTGGGCGCGTTCCATCACGAGAGCGATTATGGACGACGAAAGTGGATCAGGCTTCGGGAAATCAACCCCGACGTGCGTAGGAGAATCGGAATGTTTCCCGAACCCCGCATCTTGCGGCTCGGTCATTCCCCGGCAGCGACAAGTACTCCGCTGGCGAGCAGGTTATCGATGGTGTCCTCGGAGTATCCCGCTTCCCGCATGATCTCCCGGGTCTGTGCGCCAATATCCGGGGCTCGCGACGGCGGGCGCTTCGGCTCTTCCGCCACTTCGATGGGGCTGTTGACCGTGAGCCGGTAATCCTCGCCCGGATCGCCGGTTTCGACCACGACACCGTTGGCGCGCAGTTGCTCATCGTGCACCACGTCTCCCATGGGGGCGACCACACCGCAAGTGACGCCCTGGGCGTCGAGGCATTCCATCAGTTCCCGTTGCGTAAATTGCGCCGTGACCTCGCCAATGGCCGCAATCAACGCCCGGCGCTTCTGCATGAGCGTCAGGTGATCGCCGAATTGTTGCTTGTCCAGCCACTCGGGATGTCCGAGCGCCTCGGCAAGCAGCGGCCACTCCCGGGCCGGGTTGATGATGGCCAGCGTCACAAAGCACCCGTCTGAAGTGGGGTAAGCACTGGTCAGCGGGTTTGTCCAGCCCCGCTGCTGCTTGTAGGCGCCGAGGTCCATGCCCGCGATCACGCCCTGCACCGCCATGCCGTTGGCCCAGACCCCGTTCGCCGCCAGCGACGTCGACACACGGCAGCCCACCCCGGTGCGCTCGCGCCGATAGAGGCCGGTCATCACGGCGCTGTACATGGACATGGCGGTGGCGTGATCGCCCATGCCCGGCGCCGGGTGCAGCGGCGTCTGGCCCTGGTCGCGGACGAAGTCCATCAGGCCGGAACGCCCCCACCAGGCGGTGATGTCGAAACCCTTGCGTTTGAATTCCGGCCCCTCGGTGCCGTAGCCGGTCAACTGGGCGAACACGATGCGCGGGTTGATGCCCCTGATTTCGTCGTAGGTCATCCGGAAGCGCTCGAGCTGGTTTTCGAGGAAATTGGTGAGGATGACGTCCGCACCCGCCACCAGCCTGTGCAGGACGTCCTGCCCTTCCGGCCTGCTGATGTCCAGCGCGATGCTGCGCTTGTTGCGCGAAGTGAGTTGCCAGTGATAGGGCACGGGATAGGGCCCAACCAGCTTGCGGTAACCGTCGCCGCCCGGGGGTTCGACCTTGATGACATCGGCGCCGTAGTCCGCGAGCACCGTGGCCGCGCCGGGCCCTGCCAGAAACGAGGCGGCATCGATGACGCGGATGCCTTCCAGAAGATATGCCATGTTCAGGGACGGTCCAGCCGGATGATCATGCCCTGTATGACCCAGCCGTCGCCCGGGTCGACTTCGTATTTTTCCGCGTAGGCATGCGCGACCCGGCCGCGTTCCTCCGCATCGCGCACTTCGGATGCCTTGAGTGTGTAGATGACGTCCTGCAGGCGCACCCGCACGCTGTTGTCCGCTTCAAGAAAGCCGGTCCAGGTCGTCCCGTCGGCGCTGGTGGCCACGTACAGATCACTCCCGACACCGACGCTCCAGATGTTGATGGAGTATGGGTCCGCGGGCCGCATCTCCATCTGGATGGTGTCCGGAACCTCGCTCCATTCGACGGGAGCGTCCAGCAATTGACCGGCCAGTTTGCCACCCGGGATGGTGACGAAGGGTTCACTGCAGGCGGCCAACGTCAGAATGCAGAGCAAGCCAATACAGGGCCGGACCATTCCTAACTCCCGACACTTCAAGGCGTCAATGCTACGACACGGCAATGCGAATGCCTACCGGACAATGACTTGCAATTTCCACCGAAATCAGCCCCGTCGCTCGCGGGTCAGGTTGTCGAATGAGCCAGGTTCGCGTCCGCTCGTCCGGTTCCCGTCGCGCCGGGGCATCGCCCCCTCACCGCTTGAGCCGCCGCTGCGCGATGCTTGAATTGCTCTCGGCTTCCTCGCGCCTGAGCTTCAGATAGTTCTCGAGACGCCGTTCATCCAGTTTGCCGTCCAGCACGGCCTGCCGTACCGCGCAACCCGGCTCGCCACCGTGCGCACAGTCGCCAAACCGGCAGCGCCGGGCCAGATCTTCCACGTCCGCGAACAGCACCGCGACACCGGCGCCGGCGACCTGCAGTTCCCGCACGCCCGGCGTGTCCAGCACCAGGCCGCCCCGGGGAAGGAGATGCAGCGAGCGGCTGGTGGTGGTGTGCCGGCCCTTGCGGTCGCTGCGCACCGAAGCCGTCGCCTGTACGTCCGCGCCCGCCAGGGTGTTGATCAGCGTGGACTTGCCCACGCCGCTGGATCCGGCAAGCGCTACCGTACGGCCAGGCCCGCACCAGGCGGCAACACCGTCCAGCGTCGACCGGTCAAGGGCATTCACAAGCTGCACGTCCAGCCCCGCCTCGAGGGTTGCAGCCTGTTCGGCGAATCGCGACGGGGATTCCGCCTGATCGCGCTTGGTGAGCACCAGCACCGGCCGCACATTGCCTTCGTGAGCGAGGCTCAGGTAGCGCTCCAGCCTCGACGGGTTGAACTCTTCGTTGCAGGACGTCACCACGAACAGGGCGTCGACATTGGCGCCGATGACCTGAACCCGGCTGGTCGCGCCGGGGCTGACCCGCTTTAACAGGCTCTTGCGCGACAGCAATCGATCGATTTGGCCACTTTGCCGGTCGAAGAGAACCCAGTCGCCCACCGCCGGACGACTCTCCGCATCGCCCCGGTGCCAGCGGCCTCCCAGCGGCACCTCATGCTCGCCGGATTCCAGGGTGATGGTGACACCCGTACGCTGCATGCCGGTCACGCGGCCCGGCAGGGACGATGCGGCCGCTGCGGGGACAAGCTGCCGTTCGAAAAACGGCGACCAGCCCAGATCGGCCAGCTTCAAACGGCGCCCCGGGCCGCGGGCGCCGCGCCCGCGTCCAGCATGTGTGCGGGCAACACGGGGCGAAAGACGCGAAAGTCCTGCCTGGCCGCCGCCATCGCCAGCACGGCGGGGGCGGATTCGAGCCCGGAGAGCCACCCGAGTTGCATCTCGGTCACCTTCATCAGGTCGAACTCGCCGTCCGCATTGCGCGCCAGGGCCTGCCGGGGTGAGATCCAGATGCTGTCCACGGTTTCCTTCTCGTCGTGGCTGCCGGTCTGCTCCGCCGGGGCTTCGGCGATGAAGAACCGGGTGTCGAAGCGTCGCGGCCGGCCCAGCGGCGTCACGAAACGGTTGTGGAAGTGGATGCGGTCGACGGCCAGCGTCAGGCCCTCCTGCCGGCAGATGTCGAACAGTGACAACTCGCCGGCGTGCAGCGGGCCGCGGTAGGCCATGAACCGATCCCGCGTCGCATCATCCGCATAGGAGACGAGCTCGCCGTTCCTGTATGCCAGCAGCAGCCCGGCTTCCTCGAAGCTCTCGCGAATGCCGGCCACCCAGTAACCGCGCCATTCGGCGCCCAGCGCCTCGACCTGCGCGGCCTGATCGTCGGACGGGCCGGTGCGCACCGCATCGTACTTGTGCAGGTGATCGTCGCCATCGACGCGGCCGCCGGGAAAGACGAACATGCCGCCGGCAAAGGACGCCCGGCCGGTCCGTTTCAGCATGAAAACCTCGAAGCCGGGATTGGCCTCCCGCACCAGGATGACGGTGGCGGCCGGCCGGATCGGCTGGACTTTTCGCATGGTTGGCTCCATCTGCGGCCGGCAAGGGTAGCCCAGTTCCCGGCACTGGAACAAACCGG
>JAPOON010000393.1 GCA_026713405.1 Gammaproteobacteria bacterium | reverse complement strand
CACATCGCCGAAGAAGGTGACGAGCAGCGACCGGGCCTTCGTAGGCTGCGCGAGCAGCGATCGAGCGTACTGATCGAGGTTCATACGTCGAAATCCAACGCCACCTCGGCGGTGACCGGATGGCTCTGGCAGGTGAGGATGTAGCCTTGCGCGACCTCCTGGGCCGACAGGGCGTGATTGATGTCCATTTCGACCCGGCCTTCGAGTACCCGGGCCTTGCAGGTGGCGCACACCCCGTCCTTGCATGAGAACGGCACATCCAGGCCCATGGCGTGCGCCCGGTCGAGCAGGTTCTCGCCGGTGTACTCCAGGTCGAAAAAGTGCCGTTTCGCATTCAGGCGCGCGGATACCCTGGCCGCATCGTTGCCGTAAAGGCGCGCGCGCTCCTTGTGCTTGCGGACGCGCTCGGCAGCGTCATCGGAGGATGCGGAGAACAGTTCGTAGCGGATGCGCTGCATGGCGACGCCGGCGCCGCGCAGCCCCCGGGAGACTTCGGCAACCATCGACTCGGGCCCGCACAGGTAGAACTCGTCGAAACTGTCGAGGGGCAGCAGGCGCTTGATGAACTCGGCGCCCTTGGCGTTGTCGATGCGTCCGTTGAACAGCTCGTTGTCCTGCAGTTCCTCGCTGAATACCGTTACCAGGTGGAAACGGTCGAGATAGCGGTTTTTCAGCGCCAAAAGGTCGTGGCGGAACATCATCGAGGCCGTGGTCTTGTTGCCGTAGAGAAGGGTGACCCGGCTGGTGGGGTCGTCCTTGAGGACGGACCGGGCAATCGACAGCACCGGCGTGATGCCACTGCCGGCCGCGATGCAGAAGTAGCTCAATCCCCTGCTTGCGCCGTTGACCGCTACGAAGCGGCCTTCAGGCGTTGCCACGTCGAGCCGGTCGCCGGCCCGCATGGCACGGTTGGCGTAGGTGCTGAAGCGTCCGCCGGGCTGCAGCTTGATGCCAACCTCGAGTGGTTCGCCGGGAATGCTGCAAATGGAATAGGAACGCCGCACCCGCTCCTCTTCGATGCGGCGCTCGAAGGTGAGGTACTGACCCGGTTTGAAGCGGTACTCGGGCTTGAGCGGTTCGGGAACGTCGAGGGTGACGCGTACCGCGTTGTCGGTTTCCGGAACCACCCGGGAAACTTCGAGTGTGTGGAACCTCATGCGGGCGCCGGGCCGGGTTACCAGCTCGCTCCGGGGCAGGCGCGCGGCAGTTGCTGCATTTCGGCCAGCATGATGCCGAGGTGCTCGGTGTGCTCGCCCAACCGGCCGCCGGTGACGCGCCGGCCGTTCGAGGGCACTTCGAGCGTGGCCGCGCGGATGGCTTCCTCCACCGCCGCCGACCAGGGCCGTAGCAGGGCGCCCCGGTCCGGCAACACACCGCTCGCCACCAGGCGCTTTTCGCCGGGGCCGGTTTCGAACAGTTCCAGGTGATAACCCCACACACCCTCCAGCGCCCTCTGCATGCGCCGGTGGCTCTCAGCGGTGCCGTCGCCGAGGCGGTTGAGCCACTCGCCCGAGTGGCGCCGGTGCCAGGTGGATTCACTGCGGCCCTTCGCCCCGAGTTCCGCGAGCGTGGCGTCCTGGCTTCCGGCAAGCTCCGCCAGATATAGATCGTCGAAAACGTCCACCAGGAACTGGCGGGCACAGGCCACGGCAAAGTCGTCGCCGGGCAGTTCGTAGATCAGCAGGTTCCGGTATTCCGGGGCATCGCGCAGATAGGCGTACTCGTCCTCGTTGCGGCCGCCCAGCGATTCCGCATAGCCGTACAGCGTTCGCGCCCGTCCCAGCAGATCGAGCGCGGTATTGGTGATGGCCAGGTCTTCCTCCAGAAACGGCGCCCTGCCGCACCACTGTGACAGGCGATGCCCGAGCACCAGGGCATCGTCGGCGAGGCCCACCACCGCAGCGAGCAGGCTCACAGGTTCTTTACCCCTTCGGGCAGCTTGTACCAGGTGGCCTGGCGGTACGGCTTGTCGTCGGCCGGGTCGAAGAACGCGGGCGCGTCCTCTTCCTGGGACGCGACTATGTCGCTGGAGCGCACCACCCACAGGCTCACGCCCTCGCGGCGGCGGGTATAGATCTCGCGCGCGTACTGCAAGGCCATTTCCGCATCCTGGGCGCGCAGGCTGCCGGCATGACGGTGTTCAAGGCCGCGCCTGGCGCGCACGAACACCTCGTAGAGCGGCATCGTCTCAGCCATGGCGGGCCCTCACAGTTCCCGGCCGCGGGAAAACCGGCGCGACTGCTCCGTCTGACCGGGGTCCAACTCGATTGCCGCGTGCTCGGCCTGCCGACCCGCCTGTTTCTCCGCATAGGCGGCAACGGCCTCGCGTACCCAGGCGCCTTCCTCGTGGGCGCGGCGGTGGGTGGCCAGGCGCTCCCGGTTGCAGGGGCCATCGCCCGCCACCACCCGGTTGAACTCGTCCCAGTCGATGGCGCCGGTGCGGTAGTGGCCTGTTTCGTCGTCCCATTCGAGGTCCGGGTCGGGGATCTCGAGCCCGAGTATTTTCGCCTGTTCCACTGCCTGGTCGATGAATTTCTGCCGCAGGTCGTCGTTGGAGTAGCGCTTGATCTTCCAGGCCATCGACTGGGCGGAGTGCCTCGATGCCTCGTCCGGCGGCCCGAACATCTGGACGCTCGGCCACCACCAGCGGTTCAGGGCATCCTGGGCCATGGCCTTCTGTTCGGGCGTTCCCCTGGCCAGCGTGTACATGATGTCGTACCCCTGGCGCTGGTGGAAACTTTCCTCCTTGCAGATGCGCACCATGGCCCGCGCGTAAGGGCCGTAGGAACAGCGCTGCAGGGGAATCTGGTTGATGATGGCGGCGCTGTCCACCAGCCAGCCGATGGCGCCGATGTCGGCCCAGGTCAGCGCGGGATAGTTGAATATGGAGGAGTACTTTGCCCGTTCCTCGTGCAGCGCCGCAATCATCTCCTTCCGGCTCGCGCCCAGCGTTTCCGCGGCGCTGTACAGGTAAAGGCCATGTCCGCCCTCGTCCTGAACCTTGGAGAGCAGGATGGTCTTGCGCTTCAGCGACGGCGCCCGGGTGATCCAGGCGCCCTCGGGCTGCATGCCGATCACCTCGGAATGCGCGTGCTGGGAGATCTGCCGGATGAGTGTCTTGCGATACGCATCCGGCATCCAGTCCTTGGGCTCGATGCGTTCGTCATTGTCGATCCGAGATTGAAAGCGTGCTTCCAGGTCCTGCGCCTCGGCCATGGCGGGCTCCCGTGGTGGCGTCGGCGCTAAATTACCACAAAGCAATACAGTTTCGATAGGTCACATAGAATTATCGTATCACTTTAAGCAGAAATGGCCTTCCGGACGGTCTCTCTCCATACTTATGCACGATTCGGCAACGACGACAGCCACACCTTGCAAGCAATCCACTCCACCCTGGAAGCACTGCGTTTCGACAATCGATTCGTCGGCGCCCTGCCCGCCGACCCACAGGAGATCAACGCCGTCCGGCAGGTCGGCAATGCCTGCTACTCCCGCGTATCGCCGAGGCCCGCGCCGGCGCCATGCCTGGTCGCTTACGCCCGGGAGGTTGCCGAACTGGTCGGGTTGGGTCCGGAACAATGCACAACGGATGAGTTCCTGCAGGTCTTCGCCGGCAATCGAATGCTGCCCGGCATGGACCCGCACGCCACCTGTTACGGCGGGCACCAGTTCGGCAACTGGGCAGGTCAACTCGGCGACGGGCGCGCCATCAACCTGGGAGAAGTGGTCAACGGCCGGGGAGAACACTGGACACTGCAACTCAAGGGGGCGGGCCTGACACCCTATTCCCGCACCGCCGACGGGCTGGCGGTGCTGCGCTCGTCGGTCCGCGAGTTCCTCTGCAGCGAGGCGATGCATCACCTGGGCGTACCGACCACCCGCGCGCTGAGCCTCGTGCTCACCGGTGACGAGGTAGTCCGCGACATTCTCTACGACGGGCATCCGGCCCCCGAGCCGGGCGCCGTGGTCTGCAGGGTCGCTCCCTCCTTCACCCGCTTCGGTCACTTCCAGATGCTCGCGGCCCGTGGCGAAAAAGAGCTGTTGCGCAAGTTCACCGATTTCACGATCGAATCGGATTTTCCGGCGCTGGCACAGCGGCCACCCGGCGCCGAACGTTACATCGAGTTGTTCAGGGAGGTGTGCCGCCTGACCGTCGACATGGTGGTTCACTGGATGCGCGTGGGCTTCGTGCACGGCGTCATGAACACCGACAACATGTCGATCCTGGGCCTGACCATCGACTACGGGCCCTACGGCTGGCTCGAAGACTACGACCCCGACTGGACACCCAACACTACCGATGCCGCCAACCGGCGCTACCGTTTCGGGCACCAGCCGGCAGTCGCTCAATGGAACCTGCTGCAGCTTGCCAATGCCATCTATCCGATCGTCGGCCAGGCGGAGCCGCTCGAGGCGGCATTGCGCGATTTCGCCGCCGACTACCAGACGGGTCACCACGCCATGATGGCGCGCAAACTGGGTTTGGCAGCGTTCGAGCCGGCGGCGGCTCAACCCCTGTTGGGCGAACTCGAAACGGTGCTTCGCCTGACAGAGACCGACATGACCATCTTTTTCCGGGGGCTCGCCGACGTCGACCTGGCCAGCACCGGCAAGTCCGCCATGTCGGCCCTGGCCGGCTGCTGGTATCGCCCCGACGAGGTCGACGGCGACAGGGCGGCGCAAATCGAGGCTTGGCTCGACAGCTACATCGGCCGCGCCCGCCGGGAAAATCCCGACCCGGATGCACGGCGCGCGGCCAT
>JAPOON010000392.1 GCA_026713405.1 Gammaproteobacteria bacterium | reverse complement strand
TACATCACCGACGGCGAAGACGATGTCACTTACGCCACCGGCGTCTCCGGCACGGAACTCGACCTCGACGGAGTTTCATTCGTCGCCAACTACTTCGGAGCTGCCTTCGACCTCAAGTACACGTTCGCCTACCGGCAGACAGAGGGGGCTTTCAACCGCGACCCCGACAATTCGCCCCACGCCATCACCGAAACCCTGAACCCCGAGTACGACCACGAACAGACCACCCACGAACTGCAACTCACGGGCACCGCGCTCGATGAGCGGCTGACCTACGTGGCGGGGCTGTATGCACTAGACGAGGAAGGCACGGACAACGTCTACGTCCCCGTATTCCTGCCCACACCCGACCTGGCGATCGGTTTCCCGGCCACAATTCACAATCTCGCCGATGTCGACAACGACAGCCAGGCCGCCTACCTGCAGTTGACCTGGGATTTGAACGATGTCTTCTCCGTCACCGGGGGCGTACGGCACACCAAGGACGACAAGGAGTTCACCTACACCCAGTACATCGCCGCTGATCTTGCCGGCAATCCGCTGCCGTTCTTTCCGGGCGCCGTAACGGAAACCGGAGAGTTCAGCCCCGGCCTGCTGCCCATCGTCGGCAACGGCAGCGGCGCCGTGGACGACACCTTCAAGGAGACCACGTTGAAGTTCGGGGTCGATGCGCATCTGGCCGACGGCACGCTGGTCTACTACAGCTTTTCCCAGGGGTTCAAGAGCGGCGGATTCGTGTTGCGCTACGTCGAGTATGTCCCCCAGGTGCGCACGTTCGAGCCGGAACTGCTGGATACTCATGAAATAGGCGTCAAGTGGCAGGGCTTCGATGACCGGGTGCGCGTGAACGCCGCCGCCTTCCTGTCGGACTACCAGGAGGTTCAGGTCACTTTCTTCGACAGCCTCGGCGGCCCGGTTACCGCCAATTCGGGCTCCGTGGACATCGCCGGCCTGGAGTTCGAGTTAACGGCCCTGTTGACGGCCAATCTGCGGCTCGACCTCGGCTACGGGTACCTGAACGCCGACTACGACGAGATCAACCCCATCGCCGGCCTGTCGCTCACCATCGACGAGTCCGCCAAACTCGTCAACACCCCGTCGCACACCTTCATCGCGGGCGTCGAATACAGCATTCCCTGGCACGCCAACGAACTGGCGTTCCGGCTCGACTACGCCTACACCGACGATGTGTTCAACGACTCCCAGAACTCCCCTTTCCTGTTCCAGAAGGCATACCACACCCTGAACGCCTCCCTGCGTTACTCGGTGGGCGAGTCGACGGACATCGTCGCCTTCGTCGAGAACCTGACCGATGAGCGATACATCGAAAGCGGCGACTCGAACTTCGGCCTGGGCTTCCACGAGGCCAACTACAACCGGCCGAGGGAATACGGCATTACCGTTCGTCAAAGGTTCTAGCCCGACCTATTCGTGAATAGACAGTTGAGCAATTGACAGACATGGGGTGAACCTGATTATGACCCAGACATTCAAGGTGGCCGTTGTGCAGGCAGCGCCCGTATTCATGGACCTTGAAGGCTGCATCGACAAGGCTCGCGGGCTCGTTGAACGGGCCGCCCGGGAAGGGGCCCGGCTGGTCGCCTTCTCGGAATGCTGGTTTCCCGGATACCCCTGGTGGATCTGGCTTGCCGCCACGGCTCACAACATCAAGTATTTCCAGGCCTATCACGAGAACAGCCTGGCAGTCGGCAGCGAGGCCTTCGAGGAAGTCCGGCGCATCGCCCGCAACAACGGCGTTTTCCTTTCCGCCGGCGCCAGCGAACGCGATCACGGCTCGCTCTACATTGCCCAGTTCCTGTTCGACGACCAGGGCGAATTGCTGCAGGCACGCCGCAAGCTGAAACCCACCCACGCCGAGCGCACGGTATTCGGAGAGGGCAACGGCAGCCACCTGGAGGTGCTGGACACCGAACTGGGCAACATCGGCCCGCTGTGCTGCTG
>JAPOON010000391.1 GCA_026713405.1 Gammaproteobacteria bacterium | reverse complement strand
GGTTTGCCCGGAACCGCTGATGATCGTGCGCAACAGGGTGCGGGAGATGCAGCCTGGAGAGGTTCTGTTCGTGGTCGCGACCGACCCCTCCACCGACCGGGATTTCCGTGATTTCTGCCGGTTCATGGGCCACGAACTACTCAGCAAGGCACAGATCGGGGATCGGCTGGAGTACCGCATACGCAAGGGCGCCTAATTCCGGGCGGCGCTCATGGCTGTCGAATACTACTTCGCCTACGGAAGCAACATGAATCCCGAGCGCGTCAGCGCCCGGGGCCTCGCCTTCGTCGAGATTCGACCGGGGCGGCTGGACGGCGTGCGCCTGGTGTTCGACAAGGTGTCCCGCAACCACCCGCATGCGGCCCACGCGAATATCGTATACGCCCCGGGAGCGTTCGTGGAAGGGGTGCTCTACCGCCTGCGCTCGGCCGGCGAGATTCTGAAGATGGACCCGTTCGAGCGGGCGCCGGTCAACTACGGCCGCGACGCCGTGGAAGTGTTCAGCGAGGACGAACGTATTCCGGCCTGGACCTATTTCGCGAACCTGGCCGTGCGCCGGAACGGGTTCAAGCCGCCCCGTTCCTATCTGGATCACCTGCTGGCGGGACGCCCGTACCTTTCTCCCGGATACTACCGCCGGCTGCAAGGCATCGACTGCGCTGACTGATTCGTTGCGGGATTTTCGGTGCTGCCGTGCGTCGCCGTGAATTCCTGCGGCGCAGGCTCGCAGGGAACAAACCTCCATTCGTTTCTTTCGCTTCTGTGGGACAAACGCCTGCACCGGGCAGGAAACTCCTCGACCGTGGCTTATTGCTGGCGGTACCCGGAAAGGAAGCGCTGTAACCGGCCGATCGCGTCCCGGAGGTCCTCGGGGTGGGGCAGGAAGACGATCCGGAAGTGATCGGGCCGCGGCCAGTTGAACGCGGAGCCCTGGACCACCAGGATTTTTTCCTGGCGCAACAGGTCGAGGACGAACCGCTCGTCATCGGTGATGTTGAAGCGGTCGACATCGAGCCTCGCGAACAGGTACAGGGCGCCCAGGGGCTTGACGCAGCTTATGCCTTCGATTTCGGTCAGCAACTGCCACGCCAGGTCCCGTTGTTCGGCCAGGCGGCCGCCGGGACGTACAAGGTCGCTGATCGACTGGTAACCGCCGAGCGCGGTCTGCACAGCGTGTTGAGTGGGCACGTTCGAGCACAGGCGCAGCGACGCGAGGATGTTCAGCCCTTCAATATAGTCTTGCGCGCGCCGCTTGGCACCGCTGACGATCATCCAGCCGGTGCGGAACCCGGCGGCGCGGTATGACTTGGACAGGCCGCTGAAGGTGACGACCAGCAGGTCGTCGGCGAGGGTGGCTACCGGAATGTATTCGGCATCGTCGTAGATGATCTTGTCGTAGATCTCGTCGGCGAAAACCACGAGGCCGTGTCGCCGGGCGAATGCGGTCAGGCGCTGGAGCACCCCGCGCCCGTAGACCGCGCCGGTGGGGTTGTTGGGATTGATGATGACCAGGGCCCGGGTGCGCGGCGTGACTCTGGCGGCAAGGTCGTCGAGATCGGGAGCCCAATCGGCCGCTTCGTCGCACAGGTAATGCACGGGGCGCCCGCCGCACAGGTTGACGGCGGCGCTCCACAGCGGGAAGTCCGGCGCCGGAATCAGCACCTCGTCGCCGTTCTCCAGCAGGCCCTGGATGGCCAGCATCACCAGCTCGGACACGCCGTTGCCGATGAAGACATCGTCGATTTCGACGCCGTCGATGCCGAGTTGCTGGGCGTACTGCATGACCGCCTTGCGGGCGGTATAGATTCCCTTCGAATCGCAGTACCCCTGGGAGGCAGGCAGGTTGTGGATGACGTCGACCAGGATTTCCTCGGGAACGTCGAAACCGAACGGTGCGGGGTTGCCGATGTTCAGCTTCATGACCCGGTGGCCTTCCTCTTCGAGCCGGTGCGCCTCTTCGAGCACCGGGCCGCGGATGTCGTAGCAGACCTCGTCGAGCTTGCTGGACTTGCGAATCGGGCGTCCAGGATCCGGCATGCGCCCGGCAATGTCGGCGACCTGGAGATTCGCGGGGGACGTCGATTCCATTGACGATTCTTTCATGTGGCAATCCGGGGGTGCGATAATCGTTGTCGGGAATTACTGCGGCGGCGAACTACCGCTTACAGGAAAACGGAAAGTCCGACATGACCAAGGTAACAAAGACCGATGAGGAATGGCAGGCGCAACTGTCGCCGATGGAGTTTCACATCACCCGCCGCGCCGGCACCGAGCCGGCGTTCAGCGGCGTCTACTGGGATACCAAGACGCCGGGCATCTACCGGTGCAAGTGCTGCGATACACCGCTGTTCGACTCCAACACCAAATACGATTCCGGGTCGGGGTGGCCGAGCTTTTATGCCCCGATAACCCGGGACGCGGTGATCACCCGGGACGACAACAGCCACTTCATGCGCCGCACGGAAGTGTTGTGCGCGGCTTGCGAGGCCCACCTCGGGCACGTCTTCCCGGACGGTCCCGACCCGACCGGGCTGCGCTTCTGCATGAATTCGGCGTCGCTCGATTTCGACGAGCAGGAATCCGGGTAGCCTGGCGCTACGGATGTCGCGCCGGTTTCAGTGCGACGCCGGACTCTTTCCAACGGGTTGCCAGCCACCCGGGGCGCGTACGGGCGCGTACTATTGCGCCCGCAGCAGGTTCGCCGGTGAGTACTGATCGGTCAGCACCCTGGCGCCCGTATCCCAATCGACCTTGCTCAGCAGATGTTTCGGATAGCTGCGGATATCGACGCCGAAAGGCGTTAACCGCTCGCTCAACCCGGCTGCGCGCCGCTGCAGCGTCAAGATGTCCGGCAGAGGCTGTTTCGCGGCCAGGATGACCCGGTTCGAGCTTTCCGGCAGGCGCAGGTTGAAATAGGGCCCGAACACATCGCTGTAGGTCACCGACTCGTGATCGTAAAGCCGGCTCGAGGCGAAGGTGTTGGCGGCGAGTGCCCCGCCTTCCGTCAGAAGGGATCGGGCTTCGAGCAGAAATTCCCGGGTCATCAGGTGTTCCGGAATATAGTCGCTGTTGAACGCGTCCAGCATGATCAGATCGTAGGTATCGCCCTTGCCGGCTGCGCGCTTGACGAACGCGCGGGCATCCCGGACATGGACGCGCAGACGCTCGGTCGCGACGAAACCGAAGTACCGTTCGGCAACACTGACCACCGCCGGGTCGATTTCCACCCCGTCTATGATGGTTTCCGGGTAAATCGCTTCCAGCGCCGTCGGCAGCGTGCCGCCGCCGAGCCCAACAATCAGCACCCGGCGTGGCGAGGGATTCAGCAACAGCGCCGCCATCATCATGCGGGTATAGGCGAAGACCATCTCGCGCGGCCGGCGCTGGTCGATGCACGACTGGTTGCGCTGGTTGCGGCGCACGCCGAACTTCAGGCAGACCGTGGAGCCGGCCTTGTCCACCAGAATGGTCTGGTAGAGCGAGCGTTCCTTGTGGATGACACGCGCATCGGCCGGCATGGCGGCGGTAGCGACCAGGATGCCTCCGGCGAGCAGACAGGCGAGTACGCCGGGCATGCGGTGCCGACGGGCATTCCCGCTCATCGGCGCCTCGCCCCGAATGCGATCGCCAGGACGCCCATTGGCACCAGGGCAACAGTCAGCAGCGTGAGAATGGTGTCAATTTCGAACCAGAGCACGAAGTAGAAGCTTGTTCCCAGGGTGCCCAGGGTGCTGCCGAAGGTGGAAACGAAATACAGCCGCCCGGCGATGTTGCCCGACTCCTCGGTGGACTTGACCAGAAGGCGCACGGAATAGGGCGAGATCATGCCGAGCATGACGGTCGGCAGCACGAACAGCAGGCACGACGCTGCCAGTGATCCGTATCGGGGGTCTTCGATGCGCTCGAAGATCCAGGCCATGGCAGGCTCGCTGAAGTAGACCAGCGGGTAGAGCAGCACGGCACCGCCGAGAAAGATGCATCCGAAGCGGATCAGCGAGGGGTTGGCGAGCGACCAGCGCCCGCCGAGCAGGTAACCGATTGCCAGGCTTGCCATGAACACGGTGATGATGCTGCCCCAGACATAGATGCTGCTGCCGAAATAGGGCGCCATCACGCGCCCCCCGAGCAGTTCCAGGGACATGATCACGAAGCCGCCCACGAAGGCGAGGCAATAGATGAGTGCTGACAAGTGCTTCCCCCCGGGGAAACGACCGGGGCCATTTAACACCAACTCCGTGCGAAATTCCGGCGCTTGAGCGAACTGGCGGGCACCGTGCAACGCTTCCGGCCGGCCCGTCGCCGCCTGCCGGTGCGCTGTGGAGTGTGCACGGGAAACGATCGAAAATTTTTGTTTTTGAAAAATGACAAAATCTGGTACAGTTCGCCCTGCCGCTGCAGATGTACTGGTGCGGTCAACAAAGCCAGAGACGAGGGCCTGCGTTATGCCTGCGACTCCCTTTGAATCGAACGAAAGTCCGGCACTGCCTCCGTTTCCGGAAGGATGGTACTTCGTCGCCAGCCGGGAAGAAATTCGCCGGAAGAAGATCATCCACAAGACCTGGCTGGGCGAGGAGATCGTCCTCTGGTGTGACGATGAGGACCGGATCTGCATGGCCGAGGCGTTCTGCCCGCACATGGGCGCTTTCCTGGCGCCAAAGGCGGGTGCCCGGGTATGTAACGGCCGCCTCGTCTGTCCTTTCCACGGTTTTGAGTTCGTTACCAACGGCCAGTGCGTGGCGACACCCTACGCCCCGCCCCCGGCTTCGGCGCGCCTGAATGTCTATGAGACCACCGAACTCGAAGGCTTGGTCTTCGGGTGGTGGGGAATCGGAGGCCGTCAGGCGCAATGGCAGCTTCCGGAAGAGTCGCAACAGCTGGAAGGCTGGAGCAACATCCGGCACCGCACGATCCGGATTCCGGGCCATCCCCAGGAGACCACCGAAAACTCCGTGGACCTGGCCCACCTTCGCTACGTGCACGGCTACGAAAACGTGCAGCGCACCGAAAAACTCATGATCGACGGCGCCTATCTCCGCAGTTGCTTCGAATTCAGGGCCCGAATCCGTCTCGCCGGGCCGCTGAATACGACTTTCGATGTCGCCACCGTCACCCACGTCCACGGGCTGGGTTATTCCCAGGTCGACTTCCATGAACGTTCCATAGGCTACCGGGCGCGCCTGTGGGTTCTGTCCACCCCCGTCGACGGCACGTCCATCGACCTGACGCTGGCGAGCCGGGTGGGCGACATGCGGCGGCCGAAACGGGCGGTATTCGGCTTCAGGTTCCTGCCCTTGCGGGCGCGCGTCGACTTGATGAACAGACTCGTGCTGGCGAAGGAGGCGGGATACGTCGCGGAGGACGTGGTCGTCTGGAGTCGCAAGCGGTTTCTGCCACGGCCGCGGCTCAATCGCGCCGATGGCGAGATCCTGGCGTACCGCCGGTACTGCGACCAGTTCTACGGGAGCGAACGGGTCAGCACACCCAAGCTTATCGTCGGCAGGGCATAGCGCTTCCCGGCCGCTGCCGTGACCGGGGTGCGGTGGCGGCAGGTCCGCACATCGGGTACCTTTCCGCGCCGGGTGGGATTCTGGCGGGATCGACGCAGTCCATTCGCGAAACAGGCAAATAGAGAGTTCCAGCTTGGGCCGTCTACTCCATGTCGCCTTCTGTGCGGCGGTATTCGTTTTCCTGATTGCGCCGATTCTGGTCATTGTGCCCCTCAGCTTCAATGCGGAACCGTATTTCACCTTTACCGACGGCATGCTCAGGCTCGATCCGGATGCCTGGTCACTGCGCTGGTACGAGGCCGTGGCCGGTGACGGTGAGTGGCGGCGGGCGCTGGTCAACAGCCTCGTCATCGGTGTTTCCGCCACCGTTCTGGCCACCGTGCTCGGCGTGCTGGCGGCACTGGGGCTGGCGAGCCCGTCGATGCCGGGCCGGGCCGCTGCCATGAGCCTGCTTATCTCTCCCATGGTCACGCCGGTGATCGTCTCCGCCGCGGGCATGTTCTTTTTCTACTCCAGCGTCGGCCTCGCCCAGACCCACCTGGGGCTGATCCTGGCGCACGCTGCACTGGGGACACCCTTCGTCGTCATCACGGTGACCGCTACACTGGCCGGGTTCGACAACAACCTTGTCCGCGCAGCGGCGAGCCTCGGGGCCGGGCCCTGGCGCGCCTTCCGCCGCGTGCAACTTCCCCTCGTGCTTCCGGGAATCGTTTCCGGTGCCCTGTTTGCCTTCGCAACCTCGTTCGACGAAGTGGTGACGGTGCTGTTCATGGGCGGCGTCGAGCAGCGCACCGTGCCCAGGGAGATGTGGGCCGGGGTGCGGGAACAGATCAGTCCGGCGATCCTGGCGGTGGCCACCTTCCTGATCGCGTTCGCGCTATTGCTGATGGCTGCGGTGCAATGGCTGCGCGGACGCGGAGGCGGGTCCGATCGGCCGGCGGCGGCAACGGCATGAGTGCGAACATCCCCCACGTCGAGTTCGAAGGCGTCAGCAAGAGTTACGACGGCCGCAAGCTGGTCGTGCGCGACCTGAACCTGACGGTGGACGAAGGGGAATTCCTGACCCTGCTCGGGCCCTCCGGGTCCGGCAAGACGACCTGCCTGATGATGCTGGCGGGTTTCGAGGAGCCGACCGGTGGCGATATCCGCATTGCCGGCAACAGTATCGGCAAGGTGCCGCCGCGGCGCCGCAACATCGGCATGGTGTTCCAGAATTACGCCCTGTTCCCGCACCTCTCGGTGGGCGAGAACCTGGCCTTTCCCCTCGAGGTACGCCGCATCGAGCGCACCGGAATCGCCGAGCGGGTGCAGCGCGCCTTGCGCCTGGTGCGGCTGGAAGGTTTCGAGGACCGCAAGCCCGGTGAACTTTCCGGCGGCCAGCAGCAGCGCGTCGCCATAGCCCGTGCCCTGGTGTTCGAGCCGCGCCTCGTGTTGATGGACGAACCGCTGGGCGCCCTGGACCGGCGCCTGCGCGAGGAGATGCAGTACGAGATCCGGCGCATCCAGCGCACCCTGGGCGTGACCGTGGTCTATGTGACCCACGACCAGCAGGAAGCGATGGCGATGTCGGACCGGGTGGCCGTCTTCAACCGCGGGCGCATCGAGCAGGTAGCACCGCCCGAGGTGCTCTACGAGGAGCCGGAGCGCGGTTTCGTCGCCACTTTCATCGGTGACAACAACCTGCTCAGCGGGCGCGTACTCGGGGTGGACAGGGACATCTGCGAGGCGGACACCGGCCATGGCATCGTCAAGGCTTTCCTGGTTTCCCCGCGTGGGGCCGGCGACGCGGTCACCCTGGCGATCCGCCCTGAACGCGTTGCGCTGGACCCGGAGCCGGGGCGCTACAGCAACGAATTTGAAGCCGAGGTGGACGACATCGTTTTCCTCGGCGATCACCTGCGGGTACGGCTCACGGTATGCGGGAGTTCCGACTTCGTCATCAAGATCGCCAACACCGTGGGCCACGGCGCCGTGCTGGAAAATGACCGGGTGCGCATCGGTTTCACACCGCTGGATTGCCGAGCGCTTATCCCGGACGACGAGCGGCCGGAGTGATCACCAGGCTCGAACCGGCGGCAGTGAACAGGTGCAGACCTGTTTCGTTCGACATCCTCGTGCGCCAATGAAGTGTCTGGAGAAAGCCTGATGGCCGGGACTGTTGCGGCAGAGGGAAGAACCCGGTTGGCATCTGCTTCAGCCCGGAGTCTGAAGGCCTGGCTGCTGGTGCTGCCGCTGCTGGCTTTCATCGGCGTGACCTTCATCGTTCCGCTGGGCGCCATGCTGACGCGCAGCGTTCATACGCCGGTGGTGGCGGACGCGCTGCCCGAGACGCTGGCCCTGTTGCGCGCCTGGGATGCTGCCGGGTTGCCCGGCGAAGCGGTGTATGCGGCCGCGGCCCGGGAGATTCGCCTGGCACGGGAGACCCGCACCCTGGGGCAGGTGGCAACCCGCATCAACCGCCTGCAGAGCGGCATGCGCGGCGTACTTTCGCGCACGGCACGGCAACTGCGCGACGCCGCCCCGCCCGGGAGCGACCACGGGCCGGAAGGCGCCGGGCAACTGTCCGGCGATACCACAGCCTGGCGCGATACCCTGCTCGGTATTGATGATGCCTGGGGCGAGGTAGATACCTGGCTCGCCGTACGCCGCGCGGGGGAACGGTTTACGGCGCGGCACTACCTGAATGCCGTGGACCTGACACAGTCCGGAGACGGCAGCATCGTTGCGCAACCGCCGGAACTGCGCATTTACCTGCCGCTGCTCGGCCGCACCCTGCTGGTCAGCCTCGCCATCACCCTGCTGTGCCTGGCGCTGGGCTATCCGGTGGCCTACCTGATCGCGCAGGCGCCGCCGAACCGGGCCAATCTGCTGCTGCTGCTGGTGCTGGTGCCGTTCTGGACATCGCTGCTGGTGCGCACCACGTCCTGGATCGTGCTGCTGCAGTCACAGGGCGTGGTGAACGACGTGCTGGTAGCGGCGGGGCTGCTCGGCGAGGAGGATCGCCTGGCGATGATCTACAACATGACCGGGACCATGGTCGCCATGACCCACGTGCTGCTGCCGTTCATGGTGCTGCCCCTCTATTCGGTAATGCGCACCATCCCGCCCCACTACATGCGCGCCGCCACATCCCTGGGCGGCACCTTCTTCCAGTCGTTCCGGCGCGTGTACTGGCCGCAGACGCTTCCGGGGGTAGGCGCGGGGTCGCTGCTGGTCTTCATTCTCGCGATCGGTTACTACATCACCCCGGCGCTGGTCGGTGGCCGTACCGGACAGCTCATCTCGAACATGATTGCCTACCATATGCAGCAGTCGCTCAACTGGGGGCTTGCGGCAGCACTGGGTGGCTTGCTGCTCGCCTGCGTGGTGGTACTCTACCTCCTGTTCGACCGGCTGGTGGGCGTGGAACGGATGCGTCTGGGATAATCGTGTGGCCGATACCGAACGCGCTGCCTGCGATCGCAACACCGGCCTGTGCAAGCGTGGATTCGACTCATTTGTTAGTCTGCCTGGCTGTTTCTGCTAATCTGGCTTGTTGTTCTGGAGTTCGGGAAGGGGCGGTGATCATGAGACCAAGGGACCAGGCATGAGATTTGCCTGAGATTTGCATGAGATTTGCATGAGATTTGCAGAAGAAATCCTGCTGCTGCTGCTCAAGGAAGACACGGGGTATGTCGTCCCCATCCCGGAATGGCAGATGTCTTGTGCGATGGCGGGCGCCGTGCTCATGGACCTCGCCATGGAGAATCGCATTGACTCGGATCTCGAGTCGCTCACCGTGGTGGATGCCACCCCGACCGGGGACGAGCTGCTGGACCCGACCCTTGCCCGGATCGTGGACGATGCAGAGGATCATGCGCCGCAGTTCTGGGTGGAGCGCATTGCCCAGCGGGCCGACGCCATCAGCGAATCCGCGTTGGACAACCTCGTCGAACTGGGCATTCTCGACTTCGACTCGGGAGGCTTCTGGACCCTGTCCAAGAAGGTTGCCCGCTCCGGCCGCTATCCCACCGTCGACGGCCGGCCCGGCGAGGAAATCCGGGGCAGGATCATGCGCACGCTGCTCGACGACGAGATTCCGGACCCCAGGGAAGTGGCGATCATCGGCCTGGTAAACAACTGCGGCGGCTTCCAGGCGCTGATGGAGCCCGAGGACTACGAACTCGCCAAGGATCGTATCGAACTGTTCAGCGGCATGGACCTGATCGGCCGATCCATCGCGGACGCGGTGCGCAGTTCCTACCGGCCGCCGGAAAGCATGCGGGCCATCCGGCGGCGGCGACTGCCGGCAGTCAGCCTGGCCGACATGCTCTTCTCGAAAACCTTCCGTTCGGGCAACCTGCCGAAGTTCATGGCCGAGCAGAGCAGGATACATGGCCCGGTATTCGAACTCAGGGCGCCGGGGCGCCACATGGTCATACTCGCCGGCGCCGACTCGAACCGCTGGCTGGGCCGCAAGGGCCGGCACTTTCTGCGCACCCGGGACTATCTCGAGGATTTTCAGACCCAATGGGGAACCGCACGCTCCATCGCCAGCATGGACGGGGCCGAGCACTTCCGGATGCGCAAGGCGGTCCGTGCGGGCAATGCCCGGGCCGTGGTGGAAGACCGGCTGCAGGACGTGTTCGACGACGGGCGGCGCACATTCCGGGCTTGGGGCGTCGGGAACGCGCTGCCGGTGGAGATGAGTTGTCAGCGCCTGATCGGGGAGCAGATCGCGCAACTGAGCACCAGCATCAAGCCATCCTCGATACTCGACGACCTCCTGGTCTACGAGTACCGGGCCCTCCTGGTGCATGTTTACAAGATGCTGCCAAAGTTCATGCTGAAACCGCCGGCCATGAAGAGGGCGCTGGCCGGCATCATGGAACTCTATGCGCAGATTCACTCGACGCACACACCGGCGCAGCGGGCGG
>JAPOON010000390.1 GCA_026713405.1 Gammaproteobacteria bacterium | reverse complement strand
GGTGACCCGCCGAATCGTGGTGCGCAAAGCCGAACGGAGCGGGGTTTTTTTTTCGGTTCGCTTTTTTTTCTGGCGGATTCGCTTCACCGCTTACGGGTGACGATTTTCCATATCAAAATACCTCCTGTTGGAAAGACGGCAGTATAGCAAGCCCGGGCGTAACGTCTCAAAGAAACGGCGGGACCAACAGGTGTCCAGAAGCCCCGCCGTTCAGCAAAGATTACAATACAGCCTGGGCAAGCACGACGCGCACACCCGACCTGCAGAAACCGGCGTCCGTTGCCGGAATTTTTCTAGCTGCGGTCAGATGCGAGCTTTCCTCATGGCCCGGGCGTCAGTGGATGCCTGTCAGGCAGACTGTGAAGCCCGCAACGACAGCAACAATGCTAAAACAGCGCGCGGTTGGAATGGCAGTGGAGACATGCTCCGCTGGTTTTCCGGCGCCGTATCACGGAGTGAAAACAAATGGCCGTTCAAATCGGCGTGGATACCGGCGGGACCTTCAGCGACTTCATTCGCATGGACGATGGCGCCCCGGTAATCCACAAGGTCTTGTCCACCCCCGAAAACCCGGCGCGGGCGGTGCTGCAGGGACTGCGGCACCTGTGCCCGGACCTCGACGGGGCCGAGATCGTGCACGGCTCCACGGTGGCGACAAATGCGCTGCTCGAACGCAAGGGCGCCCGCACGGCGCTGGTGTCCACGCGGGGATTCGAGGACGTTCTTGAAATCGGGCGCCAGACGCGCCCGCACCTGTACGATCCGTTCGTCGAAAAGCTGCCGCCGCTGGTGCCGCGGCGCCTGCGATTCGGCCTTGCCGAGCGCCTGGCGTACAACGGCGAGGTGCTGGAACCTCTGGCGCCGTCGGAGATCGAACGGGTGGTCGAGCAGGTGCGGCGCTCCGGAGCGCAGTCGCTGGCAGTCTGCCTGCTGCACGCCTACGCCAATCCGGCGCACGAGGCAGCCATTACGGAGGCGGCCCAGCGGCTCGGTATTCCGGTGTCGGCGTCGCACCGCATACTGCCGGAGTTTCGCGAATACGAGCGCTGCAGTACCACCGTGGTGAACGCCTACCTGCGGCCGGTGATGGAGCGCTACCTGTCCAGCCTGTCCGAGTCCCTGCAGGGCGCCAAGCTGCGCGTGATGCGCTCGAACGGCGGTGTCATGTCGGCGGAACGGGCGCACCAGGAGGCCGTGCATACGGTGTTGTCGGGCCCGGCGGGGGGCGTTGTGGGGGCCTTTCGCAGCGCCCGCGAGGTGGGCCATTCCCGCGTCATCACCTTCGACATGGGCGGCACTTCCACGGATGTGTCGCTGTGCGAGGAGCAGCCGCGCACGACCACCGAGACGATCGTGGCGGGTTGTCCGGTGAAGGTGCCGGTGCTGGATATCCACACGGTAGGGGCGGGCGGCGGCTCGCTGGCCGGCATCGATCCGGGCGGCGCGCTGCAGGTGGGCCCGCAGAGCGCAGGGGCCGATCCGGGTCCGGTGTGCTACGGCAAGGGCAAGGGCCTCACGGTTACCGATGCCAACCTGTACCTGGGCCGGCTGCACCCGGGCGGTTTTCTCGGCGGCGACATGCGGCTGGACGTGCCGCGCGCCCGGGCGGCGGTGTCGGACCTTGCGGCATCCACCGGGCTGGCCCCC
>JAPOON010000389.1 GCA_026713405.1 Gammaproteobacteria bacterium | reverse complement strand
CCCCCAGCGGGCCACTACAAGAGCAGACGCAGGCCGGCGGGCGCGAACTGACCGTAGGCCCCGGGAGCAAACAGAAGCTCGAAGCGCTCGAGGGCCTGGGTCCTCGGGTGGCGGTGCTTGGCCTCAACTACCTCGAGGCCGCACGCGGCAGCGAACCCGGCGTGGGTCAGGCAAGGGCAACGGAAACCCCCGCACCGACTCATCCCGAACCACCGTTCCTGCAGTTGGGTCTCGCCATCGAAGACGAAGCGGCGACAATCACGGAACTCCTGCTCGCCCGAGACCTGCAGCGGCTGCTGGCCATTCGCGGCACCGAGGACTGGGCCGTCCGCGGCGCTCGCACACTGACGGATACCTGGCCCTACGACATCGAACTCCGGGAGTTCACTGACGTCCGGACCGTCACCGAGTCCGTCGGCGCAGCCATGGGCGTGGCTGCGAGCGAGGAACGCAGGGAAAGCCTGGAACGGTTGCTGAACACGAACCTGGAATTCCTGCCCCGGGCTCGCTCGGACCTCGACGGCGTGGTCGCATTCGTCGATCACCTCGAGGCAACCGCCCTGGCCCCTGCACTGAAATATCACCTGGCCGGCCGCGTGCCCCCGGTATACGCCAGTTCACAGAGTGTCCGCAATGCAACCACGCTGGCCGAGTTAAGCGGCTTTCACGTCACCGAGATGCCCTTCAACCTTTATGCCGACCCCCTTTGGGATGAGGTAAAGGCGGCGTTCGGCGGCGGCGGCGGCAATGTCGCGGCACTCAGATCGCTCGGCATGGATGCCTTTCGCATCGTCTCTCTCTGGGGCTGGGTTGCCGACGGCGAACCGGTGTACGGCGCCACGGGCAGGCTGCGGCTCGAACGGGGCGGGCAGGTGCGCCGCAGGCTTGCCTGGGCGAGCGTCAGCGGCGGCCGGGTGCGGCCGATGACGGCAACCGCGGTTCCGTAGCATTCCATGTCGCGCCGAACCTCCTCACCCGGGCAACGGCCCGCGCCGCCATCGGCCACATCCGGTGCTTCCACCGCCGCCAAGGGCCGGCGGGCCGAGGAACTCGCCCTGCAGTTCCTCAAGGACAAGGGCCTCCGGCTGATCGCCAGCAACTACCGCTGCCGGGTCGGCGAGGTCGATCTCGTGATGACGAAAGCGGGCATCGTCGTCTTCGTGGAGGTCCGGTCCCGGGCATCGTCCGCCTTTGTCAGCCCCAAGGAAACCGTCGACTGGCGCAAACGGCAGCGATTGGCCAGGGTAGCCGCCTGGTTCCTGCGCTCGCGCCGGGACCTGGCCGGCCTTCCGGTCCGATTTGACGTGGTATCGGTGACAACGCCAAACTACAAAGCCAGATTGGAGTGGATTCGGAACGCTTTCCAGGTTGATGACTCCTGCTGACACTCACCCAAGCCCAACTGCTCGTCCCCGGCCGGCGACGGAGCGCCCGGTACTGTACCGCGCCGCCGTCGTGCTGAGCCGGGTTGCGGCTTTCCTGGTTCTGTCGGTATTCGCGCTGACGCTCTCGTCCTGCGCCACGTTCTCCGACGATCCCCGGGTGCGCACACCCGGGTCGATGCTCGATGACGAAGCGCTCGAGAAGGTCGTCGAACGGGAGATCCGTAAATCCGATCCTGAATTGAAAAAAGCCCACCTGGTCATCGTCAGCTACGGCGGCATCGTCCTGCTGATCGGCCAGGTTTCCACGGAAGAGCTGAAAAACCAGGCGCAGACCGTGGCCCAGGGCATCGCCAAGGTGCGCAAGGTACATAACGAGATCGGGGTGGGCGGGCCCATCTCCTACGTGGCCCGCAGCAACGACGGGTGGCTCACGACCAAGGTGAAAGGCAAGCTGATCGCCGCGGACAACGTACCCGGCCGCAAGGTCAAGGTCCAGACGGAGAACGGCGTCGTCTATCTGATGGGCTTCCTGACCCGCGCCGAGGCCGACGCGGCGGTCCAGGCTGCGGCGACGGTATTCGGGGTCCAGCAGATCGTCAGGGTATTCGAATACCTCGACTGAAGTCCGCTGCGGGCGTATCCCCCGTTTTCAGCCGGGGCGCCGCCCCGAAGAAACAGACGGGTCTTACTCCTGCATCTCCAGTTCGGCTTCGGTCAGGCTGGTGCGGAACGACTCCCGCTCGAAGATCATCTGCATGTAATTCTGCAGCGGCCGGGTGGATCGCTCCGACAAGGAGATGCCGACGGACTTCAGCCGCCAGAAAATCGGCGCCACGCAGCAGTCCACCAACGTGAACTCGTCGTTCATGAAGAAGGCTTTCTCGCTGAAGATCGGTGCGATACCGATGATGCTCTCGCGCAGTTCGTCGCGCGCCCGCGTGCGCACGGTTTCCCGCCCCTTGCCGGTCATCAGCAGATCCAGCTTGCCGCTCCACTCCTTCTCCACCCGGGAGATCCAGAGCCTGGAGAGCGCCCGCTGCACCGGGTAGACCGGCAGCAGCGGCGGGTGCGGAAACCGCTCGTCGAGGTACTCCATGATCACGTTCGCCTCGTAGAGAACGAGATCCCTGTCCGCCAGTATGGGGAGGGCGTTGTAGGGGCTGATTTCGATCAGTTCTTCCGGCTTCCGGTTGGGGTCGATGTCGACGATGTCCACGGTGACGCTCTTTTCGGCCAACACCATCCTTACACGATGGGAATAGTGATCCCGCGCGTCGGAAAAAAAGGTCATTGAAGATCGTCGAGTGACTAGGCTCATGGTGCTATCCCTTGCGGATTCCTTTTAAGCTGGCTCGTGCCAGTTGGTCGAATCAATGAACGTCTTTCCAGAACTCCCGGTTCAGTAACCAGGTAAAAACACCCAGAAAGGCGAGAAACAACAGCACATAAACACCCAGTCGCTGTCGTTCGAGCCGCATCGGCTCTCCGACATAGAAGAGAAAGTTGACCAGATCATACACCGCCTGATCGTATTCCTCGCTGGAATACAGGCCGGTGCCTGCGTCGACAGCCAGTTCGTAACAGCCCTCGGACCCCGGTGCGCACATGTCTCTCTGCACGCCCTGCAGGTCCAGCATGACGTGCGGCATGCCCACGTTCTCGAATACCTTGTTGTTCACGCCGAACGGGCGCGACTCGTCCACATAGAAGGTTCGCAGGTAGTTGTAGAGCCACTCCGGGCTGCGGACCCGTGTCACCATGGTGAGGTCCGGGGCCGGGCCACCGAACCAGTTGCGCGCCTGGTCGGTGTCCATCGCCGTGGTCATCAGTTCGCCGATCTTCTGGCCGGTGAAGACGATAGTCTCGAGGGCGACGTCATGCGGGATACCCAGGTCGTCCGCAGTCCGTTCGTAGCGCTGGAAGCGCAGGGAGTGACAGCCGAGGCAGTAGTTGGTGTACAGGCTCAGACCGCGTTGCAGCGACGGCAGGTCGCGAAGATCCGGGTCCATCGCCTCCATGGGCCAGCCCGTGGCCGCCGCGCCGGCCGGCATGGGCATGGCGCCGGCCGCCGCTACCAGCAGCGCGGCCAGCACCAGAACGATACGGTGCGCCATTGCCGGACCTCCTGAGCGCAGGCAAACGCGGTCGGTTGATTCAGATTCGCGCACGTCGGCCGCTTTCCCGTCAGACTGAAGCATCGAGTATCGGCCCGTCAGGTGATCCGTTCAGGCACGGGGCTGGTCTTCTCCGCCCGGGTGTACCAGGGCATCAGCACGAAATAGGCGAAGTAGAGCACGGTGCAGACCTGGGCCAGGATAGTGGCCATCGGCGACGGCGGCACCATGCCCAGATAACCCAGTATGATGAAGCTGACCACGAAGATCGCCAGCATCGTCTTGGAGATGGCCCCCTTGAAACGCATGGGCGAAACCGGGCTCTTGTCCAGCCACGGCAGGAAGGCGGGAATGGCGATGGCGCCCACCATCACCACCAGCCCCCAGAACTTTGCCGGCACGCCGAACAGCGGAAAGGTCGCCGCGCGCAACATGGCGTAGAACGGCGTGTAGTACCACACCGGCGCAATGTGCTCGGGTGTCTTCAGGGGGTCGGCCATCTCGAAATTCGGCTTCTCGAGAAAGTAACCGCCCATCTCCGGTGCAAAGAACACTACCGCGCAGAACAGGAACAGGAAGACCACGGTGGCGTGCACGTCGTGGGTCACCGTATAGGGCCAGAACGCCACGCCATCGAGGGGCTTGCCGGTCTCGTCCTTGAACTTCTTGATGTCCACCCCGTCCGGCGCCGTGGAGCCGACGTGGTGCAGCGCGATGAAATGCACGAACACCAGCGCCACGAGGATGAGCGGCAGGGCGATCACGTGCAGCGCAAAAAAGCGGTTCAGGGTGATATCCGACATCAGGTAGTCGCCGCGCAGCCACTCCATGAGATCGGGGCCGACAAGGGGTATGGCGCCGACCAGGGAGACGATGACCTGCGCCCCCCAGTACGACATGTTGCCCCAGGGCAGCAGGTAACCGAAGAAGCCTTCGGCCATCAGCGCCAGGTAGATGGCCATGCCGATCAGCCACAGCAGTTCCCGGGGCTTGCGATACGACCCGTACATCAGGCCGCGGAACATGTGCAGATAGACGATGACGAAGAAGGCCGAAGCGCCCGTGGAATGCAGGTAACGCAGCAGCCAGCCGAACTCGACATCGCGCATGATGTACTCGACCGAGGCGAACGCCCCCTCCCCGCTCGGGACATAGCTCATGGTCAGCCAGATGCCGGTGACCAGTTGCAGGACCAGGATGAAGGTGGCCAGCCACCCCATGAGGTACCAGAAGTTGTGGTTCTTCGGGGCGTAGTACTTCGAGAGGTGATATTCCCAGGTTTCCGTCGCCGGGAAGCGTTCGTCCAGCCAGCCGACGAAGGAGCGCAGGTTCCTGGCGACCCGGCCTTGGCTCTGCCGCATCAGGCGGTCTCCTCGTCCTCGCCGATGACGATCACCGAATCGGATACGAACCGGTACGGGGGGACCTCCAGGTTGTCCGGCGCCGGCACCGCCTTGACCACCCGGCCCGCCAGATCGAACCGCGAACCGTGGCAGGGGCAGAAGAAACCGCCCTGCCAGTTGGGATCGAAGGGCTCCGGCCGAATCGCGCCGTGGTACTTGGGCGAACAGCCGAGGTGCGTGCACAGCCCCAGGTAGACGCCGATGTCCGGACGCTTGGAGCGCCAGGGATTGCGCGCGTAGTCGGGCTGCATCTCGAGGTTGTCGGAATTCTCGTCCGCCAGGCTGTCGTTCTCCTCCTTGAGGTGCTCGACGGCCGCCTCGTCCCGCTTCACGACGAAAACGGGCTTGCCGCGCCAGGCGGGAATGGGGCCGAGGATCTCGCCGGGGCGAAGCTTGGAGATGTCGAGGGTTACCGGGGCCCCCGCAGCGCGCGCCCGGGCGCTTGGCAGCCAGGAGCGCACAAAGGGAACGGCCGCCCCGACCGCGCCGGCGCCGCCGATGGTGACCGTGGCGCCGACCAGGAAGTTGCGCCGGTTCCGGTTCGCTTCCGGGCGGTCTTCCCCGCTCGCGGCCGGTTCATCGAACGTATCGGTGCTCAAGGCTCAAGGCTCCTGTATGAGTCTGATCTGGCGGTATTGCGGCTTGTTTTCGACCTGCATGGCCAGCCCGCCGGGCTGACCCGGCAGCCGCCCCGGCTGGAACCGTCGATGCGCCGTCGCGGCGCGCGCGGATTCTACCATAGCGAACCCTGCCACCACTCGGCGTACCGACCCGTCCGGACCCTCTGCCCGATCAGCGCTTGGAGTACTGGGGACGCTTGCGCGCCTTGCGCAAACCGACTTTCTTGCGCTCTACCTCGCGGGCGTCCCGGGTGAGAAATCCTGCCTGCCGAAGCGGCTGGCGCAGCGTCTCGTCCTGCGCCACCAGCGCCCGGGCAATGCCGTGCCGGATCGCCCCCGCCTGACCCGAGTTGCCGCCCCCGCGAACGGTCACCCGGATATCCACCTTGTCGGCCAGTTCCGCCACCTCGAGCGGCTGACGGACGATCATGCGCGCTGTCTCACGCCCGAAATAGCGGTCGAGCGGCCGGGAGTTGACCGTGATGCTGCCCGTGCCGGAAGCGATGAATACCCGCGCGGCGGACGTCTTGCGCCTGCCGGTTCCGTATGTGTTCTGGTCCGCCACGATTGCTCCGTCAGATTTCGATTGGGTGGGGTTGCTGCGATGCGTGCGGGTGTTCAGGCCCGGCATAGACCTTGAGTTTCCTGAACATGGCGCGTCCCAGGGGATTTCTCGGCAGCATGCCCTTGACGGCCTTCTCGATGATGCGCTCCGGGTGGGTCTGGCGCAGCCTGTTCAGGCTGGTGCTCTTGATGCCCCCCGGATAACCGCTGTGCCGATGATAGATCTTGCCGGTTTCCTTGTTTCCCGTGACCCGAACCTTGGCGGCGTTGACGACGATGATGTAGTCGCCGGTATCGACGTGCGGCGTGTATTCCGGCTTGTGTTTCCCGCGCAGTCGATGCGCGATTGCCGATGCGAGACGCCCGAGCGTGCGGTTCTCGGCATCCACGAGGTACCACGATCGTTCCACGTCCTGGGCGCGCATACTGACGGTTTTCATGACTTCTGGACCTTTTTTTCCCGATCACGCTGTTAATCGAATCAGGTTCGCACCCGTTCGTTGTTTTCTCGTCGGGCAGGGGCATGGCCCCGTCGGGAGTGCGCCGGATTTCGGAAGGCGCGCATGTTAACGATTGGGTATGGCTTTGACAATACGGGCCCACCTGCCGGCACGCGCCTGCAGCGGCCGCTCAGCCGGCCTTGTGCGACCTCGCGAGATAGGCGTGGGATTGCATTTCCATCAACCGGCTGCGGGTACGCTCGAATTCCCGGCGGTGCCGCTCGCCGTCGTAGAGATCGCCAACCGGCGCTTCCGCGGAAACGATCAGCTTGACGTTGCGGTCGTAGAACTCGTCCACCAGGCTGATGAACCGGCGCGCCGCATCCTCGCGGTTCTCATCGAGCCGCCTCACGTTCGAGACCAGCACCGCGTTATGGCAACGGGCCAGTTCGATGTAGTCGTTGGCGCTGCGCGGCCCTTCGCACAGTTCCGCGAACTCGAACCAGGCGACATCGTCGGCAAGGCGGCGGGCCCGGAGACTGCGCCCGTTGACTTCCAGGTCCACCGTTGCCCGCGATTGCCCCGGTGCGAGCGCATCGAAACTGGCGGCAAGCCCCTGCTCCGCGTCTTCGTCCAGCGGCGAGTGATAGATTTCGGCGCGTTCCAGCGTTCTGAGCCGATGATCGACCGTCCCGTCCACGCGATGCACGTGGGCGTGCTTCTCCAGCGCCGCTATGGCCGGCAGGAAGCGGCGGCGCTGCAGGCCGTTCTCGTAGAGCAGTGCCGGCCGCACGTTCGAGGTGGCCACCAGGGTCACGCCGCGGCCGAACAGGTTCTTGAGCAACTCGCCCAGGATCATGGCGTCACCGATATCGGCCACGAAGAACTCATCGAAGCACAGTCCCCGGGCCCGTTCCGCCAGCCGGTCCGCAACCCGGCGCAACGGGTCCGGACTGCCGCGCAGTTCGTGCAGGTCGTCGTGTACCTGGCGCATGAAACGGTGGAAGTGCATGCGCACCTTGCCGACGGAAAGGCTTTCGTGAAACAGGTCCATCAGCATGGTCTTGCCGCGGCCGACGCCTCCCCACAGGTACAGGCCCCGTTCCGGCCCGTCATGGCGGCGCCGGAACGGCCAGAAGCTCCGCGGCCGCGGCCCCTCGAGCCGGCCATGCAGGTCGTCCAGCAACGCAACCGCCAGGCGCTGCGCCTCGTCCTCGATGAGATTTCCGGCCGCCAGTTCCTGCCGGTATCGTTCCGCGGGCGACATGGTCTCGACGGACTAGTGTCCTGTCCGCGGTTCCGGGCGCCCGTCGCGCACTTCCGCCGCCAGGGCATGGGCTTCGAGACCCTCGCTTCTCGCCAGCACGGAAGCGGTCCCCGACAGTGCCCGGCAGCCTTCCGGCGAGAGCGCGATGACGGAACTGCGCTTCTGGAAGTCCTCCACGCCGAGGGGCGATGAGAAACGCGCCGTGCCGTACGTCGGCAGAACGTGGCTCGGCCCGGCCACGTAGTCGCCCATGACTTCCGGCGAGTGGGCGCCCAGAAATATGGCCCCTGCATGGCGCACGTTCTCCAGCAGCGCCTCCGGATCCCGAACGGCCAGCATCAGGTGTTCCGGCGCGATTCGGTTGGAAATCTCCACCGCTTCCTCCAGCGAGGCGGTCTCGATCAAAGCGCCGCGGCCTTCCAGGGAACGGGCGATGATGTCCCGGCGCTCGCGGCCGCCGATCAGCGCCGCCATGCGCGTTGCCAGGGCATCCAGGTAGCCCCGGTCCGGACACAGCAGCAGGCTCTGGGCCAGTTCATCGTGCTCGGCCTGGGAGAACAGGTCGTAGGCAAGCCAGTCCATGGGGGCCGTGCCGTCGGTGACGATCAGGATCTCGCTCGGCCCCGCGATCAGGTCGATGCCCGTCTTGCCGTACACCTGGCGCTTGGCCGCTGCGACGTAGGCATTGCCGGGGCCGAGAATCTTGTCCACCGCGCCGATGGTCTCCGTGCCCCATGCCAGCGCGGCAACGGCCTGCGCCCCGCCAATCGCATACGCTTCGGTAACGCCGACCAGGTGCAGGGCCGCAAGCACCATCGGATTCCGCGCGCCGGACGGAGTCGGCATGGTGACGACCACCTCACCCACCCCGGCAACCCGCGCCGGCACGATCGTCATCAGCACCGTGGACGGATAGGCGGCCAGGCCGCCCGGAACATAGACGCCCACCCTGTCCAGCGCGGTGACCCGCGCGCCCAGGCGGTTGCCCAGTTCGTCCTCGTAGCTCCAGGACTCCCGGGCCTGCCGCCGGTGATAGCCATCGATGCGTGCCGCCGCGTCTTCCAGCGCAGTTCGCCGCTCATCGGTCAGGCTGTCGAACGCCTGGCGAAACTCCTCCGGGTGCAATCTGAGTTCGCCGATGCCGGTTACGCGGGTGCCGTCGAACCGGTTCGTGAACTCCACAAGTGCAGCATCGCCACGCTCTTTCACCGCGGTCACGATCTGCGCCGCCGCCTCGGTCACATCGGCGGTTTCCGCACCGATTCCCGTCAATGCCTCGAGTTCCCGGTCAAAGTGGGGTGCGGCACTGTGCATACGGCGGATGTTCAACTCAGCCCCCATCTTTCATCCGCATTTCGGTACGGCGCGCCACGGCAATCAGATGCGCTGCACATCGGCGCCCAACGCCGACAGCTTGTCCTCGATCGCCTCGTAGCCCCGGTCGATGTGGTAGATGCGGTCGATGGTCGTCCGCCCCTCGGCAACGAGGCCGGCGACGACGAGGCTGAACGATGCGCGCAGGTCGGTGGCCATGACCGGCGCCGCCTTGAGCCGTTCAACGCCATGCACCAGCGCGGTCGACTTGCCCTGCAACTCGATTCTGGCGCCGAGCCGGTTGATCTCCTGCACATGCATGAAACGGTTCTCGAAGATGTTCTCGATGACCCGGCAGTCACCCTCGGCAATCGCGTTCATGGCCAGGAACTGCGCCTGCATGTCCGTCGGAAAGCCGGGATAGGGCGCGGTTTCGATGTCTACCGCACGCGGCCT
>JAPOON010000388.1 GCA_026713405.1 Gammaproteobacteria bacterium | reverse complement strand
GTTCCCCGGGTGGGGGGGGAACGGCTGGCGCACCAGCCAGAAAAAGGCGGTCAAGAATCGCGACCTCTGGCAGCGCCTGGAAGCCGCCGCAGAGCCCCACCGGATCGACTGGCGCTGGGTGAAGGGGCACAGCGGCCACCCGGAGAACGAGGAGGTCGACCGCCTTGCCAACGAAGCCATCGACGCCCTCAAGCGGTACCCGGCATCCGGCGGGCAGCCTGTCGACGACGCTCCGGCGGAGGGCCACCGCTGATGCGCCAGATCGTTCTGGACACCGAAACCACGGGCCTGGAACCCGAGCAGGGCCACCGGATCATAGAGATCGGCTGTGTCGAACTCGTTGACCGGAAGCGTACCGGTGCGCACTTCCAGGCCTACGTCAATCCGGAACGGGAGATCGACGAGGGCGCCCTGGAGGTACACGGCATCACCCGCGAATTCCTCGACGGCAAGCCGACGTTTGCGGAGATCTGCGAGGAGTTCGTCGAATTTGTCCGTGGCGCGGAACTGATCATTCACAACGCGCCGTTCGATACTTCCTTTCTCGACGACGAGTTCTCCAGGGTCCCGGAAGCCGATTTCCGCCTGCACGACATCTGCCGGATAGAAGATTCCCTGGACCTGGCGCGGCGCCGCCATCCCGGGCAGCGGAACAGCCTGGACGCCCTGTGCCGCCGCTACGGAGTGGACAACACGCACAGAAAGCTGCACGGGGCACTGCTGGACGCGGAGATACTGGCGGATGTCTACCTGGCGATGACCGGCGGACAGACCGGGATGTTCGCCAGCCCTCATGGGCAGGACACCCAGGCAGTCGCCGGCGAGGAAGAGTTTCCGCCGTTGCCGGCCGACCGCCCGCGGTTGAAGGTGATCAGGGCCAGCCCTGAGGAACTGGCCGCCCACGAGGCCATGCTCGAACGACTGGGGGACGCCTGCGTCTGGACGAGAATCCGTTCGAACCAGTAGAGTAGGCCGCCGCCGGCCTGCAGCCCACGGGACGGCGTCCCGACGCCCCGCGACGAAGACTGCTGAAACGTGCGGGCGGCTGCCCCGTTTTTCTCAGGGGCACGCCGCAACATGGCACATCGATCCAACAGGAGCCCGGCATGGCCCATTTGTACGAATATCTGGTTTTCCTGGCCCAGGCGGTCACCGTTGTCGTTGCTATCCTGATCGTGATCTCGGCCGCCGCATCCCTGGCCGCGAAAAAGCGCCCGGCGACCATGGGGCACCTGGAAGTCAACCGTCTCAACGACCGCCTGGACAACCTCAGGCAGCACATAGAGCAGGCCGTCCTGCCGGCCGCCGAGTTCAAGAAGGCCGCCAAGGCTGCCGCCAAGAGAAAGAAGCAGGAACGTCGCAAGGGCCCGGAGCAGTCAGAGCGGGCGGGCCGCGTCTTCGTAATTGCTTTCAAGGGCGATCTGCAGGCGAGTCGGGTCACGCAACTCCGGCATGAGATCAACGCAATTCTTTCCGAAGCCCGGGACGGCGATGAAGTCGTCGCCCGCATCGAGAGCCCGGGCGGGCTTGTTCACGGCTATGGCCTGGCCGCCTCCCAGCTCCTGCGTGTTCGGGAGAAGAACCTGAATCTCGTCGTGGCGGTCGACAAGGTCGCGGCGAGCGGCGGATATCTCATGGCGGCGGTTGCGAACCGCGTCATTGCCGCACCGTTCGCCGTGGTCGGTTCCATCGGCGTCGTCGCCCAGATTCCAAACGTACACCGCCTGCTCAAGAAAAAGGACGTCGATGTGGAGGTTCTTACGGCCGGCAAGCACAAGCGAACCCTGACTGTATTCGGAGAGAACACCGACGAGGGCCGGCAGAAGTTCATCGACGAGATGGAGGACCTGCATTCGCTGTTCCAGGAGTTTGTCCTGGACAAGCGCCCGGGCCTCGACCTGGAAAAGGTCGCGACCGGGGAAGCCTGGTACGGCCAACGCGCCATCGAACTCAACCTGGTTGACGAGATCATGACCAGCGATGAGTACCTGATGAACCGGTGCGCCGAAACCGACGTCTACGAAGTAAGCTGGACTGAGCCGAAGAAGCCGCTGGAAAAGCTGCTTGCCCAGGTCGAAAACAGCGTCGACCGCCTGTCAGGCCTCCTGTTCCGCCCTTAATCCGGGCCGGGCCGGCGCGGCGCGCTCTCAGTCCCTGCGCAATTCGGCGCGCACCGCTATGGGGCTGGGGTAGCGGAAAATCACCAGGTAACTCGAAACCACCAGGGTCAGGACGGTGGCGCCCTGGACGACGTGCGCTGCCTCCTTGCCGAGCAGGCCGGCCGTTATGGCGACGTAGCTGACCAGGAGCGAGAATTCGGATGCCTGTCCCAGGCGGTAGCCGACCTCCCAGGAGGTCGCGGAGTGTTCTCCCTGCCAGCGCAGCAATGCGGAGAAAACGCCGGGTTTGACCAGCATCAGCAAGGCGGCGAGCAGCCCGGTCGGCAGTGCCACTTCGATCAGCAGCCGAACGTCCAGTGCCGCCCCGACCGTGAAAAAGAAAAGCACAAGGAAGAAGTCGCGCAAGGGGCGCAGGCTCTCTGCGATATACAGGGCGATGGGGCTAGTGGCCAGCGCGACGCCGGCTATGAACGCCCCGATTGCCAACGACAGGCCAGTGGCTTCCGCAAGGCTCGCAAATCCCAGGCACCATCCGATCGCCAGCAGAAAGGTGAATTCGTGAAACACATCGAACTTCTTCAGCAACGGCAGGATCAGGTAGCGGACCGTCAGCCAGGCGCCCACCGACAGCAGCGGCAGTGCGATCGCGATGGTACCCAGGTTTGCAGCCAGGCTGGTAAGGCTGGTCCCGTACCCCGAAGCGAACAGCAGGGCAACGATGGCGATGAAGTCCTGGATGAGCAGCAGGCTGACCACTATCTCGCCGATGTGGCGGTGGTGCAGTACCGTCGTCGGCAGCAGTTTGATACCGAGAATCGTGCTCGAGAACGTGACCGCCACCCCCGTGACGATCGCTTCCCGGAGGTCGAAACCGAAACCCAGCATGACCGAGAACCCGAACGCGAAGAACGCGATGCTCGACAGCAGCGCCGTCACCAGGGATTTCATGACCATGTTGTGCAGCTTCGACGGCTGCAGGTCGAGGCCGACCAGAAAGAGCAGGAAGATGATCCCGATCTCCGCGATCTCCGAAAGCTGTACCGCATCGGTCACCAGCGCCAGGCCGTGGGGCCCGAGCAGGCAGCCGATGGCGATATACGCCACGAGCAGCGGTTGTCGGCCAAACAGCGCCAGGGCCGCCAGCACGGCGGCCCCGGCAAATATCAGGAAGACCGACTGAAGTAAATGCGGGTCAGGCACCTCTCCCTATCCGACGAAAAGCTGGTTGCGGTTCAATGACCGAAGCCTGATAGTAATCGGAGTAGGGTGCAAGTGTTGACAGGGCTGTTTCGAGGTTGCGCTCATCGGGCACCAGGAAACTGGTGAACCCGCAGCGGCGCATGTAGTGCAGCGTGTCTTCATGAACATCGCCCGTCGCCATGATGTCGCCTGCATAGCCGTACCGGGTGCGCAGCAGAACGGCCAGCGACAGCCCGCGCCCGTCGTTGAAGGCAGGGAATTCTATGGCGATCCTGTCTGCCGACAGGAAGCGCTCCTCAAGGGCATGATCGACTGCCAGGCGCACGCCCTTGCCGCATTCCGGCGTCCAGTCCCCGGCATCAACGAGTTCGGGCGCGACGGCTGTCACGCCATGCCGAACCATTGGCGCGTCGTCCTCCGCCTGCCGCCACGGCGAGCCGTGGTGACCCGCCGCGAGCGGACGGTTGGCGGAGATCTCGTATTCCCCGTTCAGACTAAGCAGCTTTGGCATAAATGCGCTCCTTGAAGGGTTCCAGTCCGACCCGGCGGACACAGTGGAGGAAGCTCTCGTCCTCGATACGATGCTCGAGGTAGGTGTCGAGGATGTCCTGGATGACCGCGATGACTTCCGCCCGGGATACCGAGGGCCCGACGATCCGTCCCAGCGACGCGTCGTCGCCCGAATGGCCGCCGAGCGAGATCTGGTAGAACTCCCGACCTTTCTTGTCCACCCCGAGAATGCCGATGTGGCCGACGTGGTGGTGGCCGCAGGCGTTCATGCAGCCGGAGATGTTGATGTCGATCTCGCCGAGGTCGTGGAGGTAGTCCTGGTCCTTGAGATGCTGCTGAATGGCCTCCGCGACCGGGATCGACTTGGCGTTGGCCAGTGAGCAGTAATCGCCGCCGGGGCAGCAGATGATGTCGGTGGCCAGGTTCCGGTTGGCGGTGCCCAGACCCAGCTTGCTGGCAGCGCGCCACAACTCGTGCAGCGCATCGGCGGCAACGTCCGGCAGCACGAAGTTCTGCTGATGGCTGACGCGGATCTCGCCGAAGCCGTAGGCCTCGGCCCAGTCCGCCACCGCCTCCATCTGGCGATCGGAAACGTCGCCCGGGGGAACGCCGGTGCGCTTGCAGGAGAGTGTCACGACGGCGTAACCGGGCTGCTTGTGCGCCGCGACGTTCAGGCGCACCCAGCGATCGAAGGACGGATCGCGCAGCCGGTCGGCGGCCAGCGTTTCCGCGGCGCCATCGCGAACCGGGTAGTCGGGTGGCTCGAAGTGAGCCTGCATGCGCGCGATCTCGTCCGCCGTCAACGTGCTGGCGGAGTCCTTGAGGTGGGCCCATTCCTCATCGACCCTGGCCTTGAACCCCTCCGGCGTCATCGCCCGCACCAGTATCTTGATGCGCGCCTTGTACTTGTTGTCGCGGCGCCCATAGCGGTTGTAGACGCGCATGATGGCTTCGAGATAGGTCAGCAGGTGCCTTGCCGGCAGCGCCTCGCGAATGAGCGCCCCGATGACCGGCGTCCGCCCGAGCCCGCCGCCGACCTTGATGTCGAACAGGGCCTCCCCGTCCGCACCGGACGGGGACCCCGGTGCCGGATAGGCCCGGATGCCGATGTCGTGGACGTTGATCGCCGCCCGGTCTACGGGAGCGCCGGTAACGGCGATCTTGAATTTCCGCGGCAGCCAGTCGAACTCGGGATGCGACGTGGACCATTGGCGAATCAGCTCGCAGTAGGGACGGGCATCGATCTCTTCGTCCGCTGCCACGCCCGCGAACTCGTCGGTGGTGACATTGCGGATGCAGTTCCCGCTGGTCTGGATCGCGTGCATCTGCACCTTGGCGAGGTCTGCCAGAATGTCCGGCACTTCTTCGAGCTCGGGCCAGTTGTACTGAATGTTCTGACGGGTGCTCAGGTGGCCGTAACCACGGTCGTAGTGGCGGGCGATGTGCGCCAGCATGCGCAACTGCCGGCTGGACAGCGTTCCGTACGGAATGGCAACCCGCAGCATCGGGGCGAGGCGCTGGATGTAGAGACCGTTGCGCAGGCGAAGCTGCAGGAATTGCTCTTCGCTCAGCTCACCGTCCAGATAGCGCCGTGTCTGGTCCCGGTAATGGGCCACACGTTCATCGATGAACTGCTGATCGAAGCTGTCGTAGCGGTACATGGACAGGCCAATCCAATGCCAACGGGCAAAGTTAGCATTGCGGTCTTGTGCCGAATAATGATGAATCCAACTATCTAAAGAAGAAAAAGTTATCAACGGCGGCCGACGGCGACGACGTTCAGGCCAGGTTCGGTCTCAGCCAGGAACGGGCTGTTGCAACATCGACGCCCTTGCGGGCGGCGTAGTCGGCCACCTGATCCTCCGCAATCTTGCCGACGCCGAAGTAGCGGCTCTCCGGATGGGCGAAATACCAGCCCGATACGGATGCCGCCGGCAGCATTGCAAAGTGCTCGGTCAAGCTGATGCCCGTTCTGCGCTCAGCGTCCAACAGGCTGAAAAGCAATTCTTTTTCGCTGTGCTCCGGGCAGGCCGGGTAGCCCGGCGCGGGACGAATCCCGCGGTAGCGCTCCGCGATCAGTTCCGGAGTGTCCAGCGTTTCGTCCGTCGCATAGCCCCAGAATTCGCGGCGCACCCGTTGGTGGAGATATTCAGCGGCGGCCTCGGCCAGGCGGTCTGCGAGGGCCTTGATCATGATGTCGGCGTAATCGTCGCCGGCGTGCTGCTGCAGAACCCGTTCGATGCCGATGCCCGCCGTCACCGCAAAACCGCCGAGATAGTCGCGTTCGGGCGAAACGAAATCCGCCAGGCAGAGATTGGGCTTGCCCTCCGGCAAAAGCCGCTGCTGGCGCAGGTGCCGCACCGTCCCAAGGGGCGCACCGTGCGCCTCGTCCGCATACAGGCAGACGTCGTCGTCACCGGCCCTCCGGCAGGGCCAGGTGCCAAGAACGCCCCGGGCCTGGAGCGTGCCGCCGTCGATGAGCGCGTTCAGCATCCGTTTTCCGTCTTCGAACAGGTCGCGCGCCGCCTCGCCTACCACAGGGTCTTCAAGAATGTCCGGGTACTTTCCCGCCAGTTCCCAGGTCATGAAGAACGGCGACCAGTCGATGTAGGGTACGAGCGCCTCCAACTCGATCGGGATGTCGTGCACCCCGGGTACGCGGGGCTCGGGCGCCTCGAAAGCACGCCAGTCCAGGCGCAGCTTGTTGGCGCGGGCGGCATCGAGGCCCAGCAGTTCCAGTTTGCTTGCGCGGGCGACCGCCCGCTCGCGAATGGCGCCGTAGTCCTCGCGCAGCTCCGCCTCCAGGATGGCCCGGGCCTCCTCGGAAACCAGCCGCTGCACCGTGCTGACCGCCCGGGATGCGTCGGGCACGTACACCGTTGGCCCGTTCGAGTATTCGGGTTCGATCTTCACCGCGGTGTGCGCCCTGGAGGTGGTGGCGCCGCCGATCAGCAGGGGAAGCTGGAATTCCAGGCGCTGCATTTCCGCGGCCACGTGGGTCATTTCCTCCAGCGAGGGCGTGATCAGCCCGGACAGGCCGATGAGGTCGGCGTTCTCCGCCCGCGCCACCTCCAGGATCTTTGCCGCCGGCACCATGACCCCGAGATCGACCACTTCGAAATTGTTGCACTGCAGTACCACGCCGACGATGTTCTTGCCGATGTCATGGACATCGCCCTTGACCGTCGCCATGACAATGGTGCCCTTGGCCCTGCGACCGCCACTCTTGCGCGCCTCGATGAACGGCACCAGGTGGGCGACCGCCTGTTTCATGACCCGCGCGCTCTTGACCACTTGCGGAAGGAACATCTTCCCCGATCCGAACAGGTCGCCGACGATGTTCATGCCGTCCATTAGCGGACCCTCGATGACTTCGACGGGGTCGGACGCTTCGAGCCGCGCTTCTTCGGTATCGGCAACGATATGCTCGGTAAGTCCGCGCACCAGCGCGTGCTGCAGGCGCCTGTCGACACCGAGGGCGCGCCAGCCCGGTTCTTCCGCCTGCCGTCGCGCGGTCGAGCCGCCGAAACGATCGGCGATTTCGAGAAGTCGTTCGGTGGCGTCCGCGCGCCTGTTCAGCACCAGATCCTCCACCCGCTGCCGCAGTTCTTCAGGCAGGTCGGAATAGATGCCCAGTTGACCGGCGTTGACGATTCCCATGGTCAGCCCCGCGCCGATGGCGTGGTAGAGGAAGACCGTATGGATGGCCTCTCTGAGCGCATTGTTGCCCCGGAACGAGAAGGAGACATTGCTGATCCCGCCGGAGGTCTTGGCGCCGGGCAGGTGCCCGCGGATCCAGCGGCAGGTTTCGATGAAGTCGACGGCGTGGTTCCTGTGTTCCTCGATCCCGGTACCGATTGCGAAAACGTTGGGGTCGAAAATGATGTCTTCCGCCGGAAACCCCACCGTCTCGGTGAGAATTCGAAAAGCCCGTGCGCATACCTCGATGCGGCGCTCCAGCGTGTCGGCCTGCCCCTGCTCGTCAAACGCCATGACGACGGCGGCGGCGCCGTATTTCAGGCAACCCCGCGCGGCCTCGATGAAGGCCGCTTCGCCCTCCTTGAGGCTGATGGAGTTGACGATGGCCTTGCCCTGTACGCACTGCAGGCCCGCCTCGATGATTTCCCACTTGCTCGAGTCGATCATCACCGGCACCCGGCTGATGTCCGGCTCGGCCGCGATCAGGTTCAGGAACCGGACCATGGCGCCCTGCGAATCGAGCATGCCCTCGTCCATGTTGACATCGATGACCTGGGCGCCGGCTTCGACCTGCTGCCAGGCCACCCGCACCGCGTTCTCGTAGTCCTCGTCACGAATCAGCCGCGCGAACCGCGCCGACCCCGTCACATTGGTGCGCTCGCCCACGTTGACGAACAGCGAATCGCGGTCGATCCGCAATGCCTCGAGGCCCGACAGTTCGAGACCGGGGCGTGCATTCGGAACGGGGCGGGGCGGGCAGTCTCGCACCGCCTCGCGAATGGCGGCGATGTGTTCCGGTGTCGTCCCGCAGCAGCCGCCCACCAGGTTGACCAGGCCGCTGCCGGCGAATTCGCCGAGTGCCGCGGCCATTTCGTCCGGGCTCTGGTCGTAACCCCCGAATTCGTTGGGCAAGCCGGCGTTGGGATGCACGCACACGTTGGTATCGGCGATGCGCGACAGGCGGTCCACATAGGGCCTGAGTTGCTCCGCTCCCAGGGCACAGTTGAACCCCGCGGCCAGCGGCTTCGCGTGGGCGATGGAGGTCCAGAACGCCTCGCAGGTCTGGCCGGACAGCGTGCGGCCGCTGGCATCGGTTATCGTCCCGGAAATCACCAGCGGCAGCATGCGCCGCTCCATGTGCATGGCATCGCGCACTGCCGCTATGGCCGCCTTGGCGTTCAGGGTGTCGAAAACCGTCTCGATCAGCAGAAGGTCGACGCCGTTCGCGATGAGCGCCCGTGCCGCTTCCAGGTAGGCGTCGTGGAGGGTGATGAAGGTGACATTGCGCGCCCCCGGATCGTTCACGTCCGGAGAAAGGCCGGCAGCGCGGTTGGTCGGGCCAAGGACACCGGCCACGTAGCGCGGCCAGTCATCGCTCGCAAATTCCCCGGCGGCCCCGCAGGCAATGCGGGCCGCCGCGGCGTTGATGGACGCCGCGTGATTCTCAAGGCCGTAGTCCGCCTGGGAAATCGCGGTAGCCGTGAACGAGTTTGTCTTGAGTATGTCGGCACCGGCCTTCAGGTAGGCACGGTGCGAGTCCGCAACAAGCTCGGGCGCCGTCAGGCAGAGCAGGTCGTAGTTGCCCCGAAGCGGCCGGTCGTGCTCCCGGAACGCCTCGCCCCGGTAGGTCGACTCATCGATGTTCCGTGCCTGCAGATAGGTGCCGTAGGCGCCGTCCAGCACCAGGATCCGCTCGCGCATCGCTTGTTCAAGTCTGGACATGGCACCGGCCGTGGCTGTAGCGAGTCTATGAGCGGCTCCGGCCAATGCAATTTGGATCATCGAACCGGAACATGAGCGGTATTCATGCGGAGCGCGGGCCGAGACCGCCGGCGACGCCCGGACAGCGCTCGCCCGCCTCGGCCGGTTCTTGGTATCCGGGCGAGGTCCATGTAGGATACCCGACTGAAACAGTCGGAAATTATCGTGATCGAGATCTCGGAACGCGCCCAGTCCTATCTTCGCGAATTGCTCGCCGGGCAGGACGATGACGATGTCGGCATCCGCGTGTTCGTGGCGCAGCCAGGAACGCCCCACGCGGAGACCTGCATCGCCTATTGTCGTCCCGGCGAGGCCCAGGACGACGACGTTCCGTACGACTACGAGGGTTTTCGGGCCTGGATCGAGCAGCGCAGCAAAAAGTACCTCGAAGATGCCGTGGTGGACTTCCAGGAAGACCGCATGGGCGGCCAGCTCACCATCAAGGCCCCCAATGCCCGGGTTCCCAGCGTAGACCCGAACTCACCCCTCGAAGACCGCATCAATTACGTGCTCTACAACGAGATCAACCCGGGCCTCGCTTCCCACGGCGGCATGGTCACCCTGGTCGAGGTGGTCGAAGACAACGTGGCCGTGCTGCAGTTCGGCGGCGGCTGCCAGGGTTGCGCGGCAGTGGACATCACGCTCAAGAATGGGGTCGAGACCACGCTTCTCGAGCAGATCCCCGATCTCGGCGGCATCCGCGACGCCACGGACCACACCAACACCGAGCACGCGTATTACCGCTAGCAGTTTTTCCCGCTCGGCACCGTCGGGCGCAGGGTATCGGCAATCTCCAGCAGCAGGCTTTCTGTCGTATCCCAGTCGATGCACCCGTCGGTAATCGAAACCCCGTATCGCAGATCTTCCAGCCGGTCGGGAATTTGCTGGCTGCCACCGTGCAGGTGGCTTTCCAGCATGATGCCGACGATGGAACGGTTGCCGCCCAGGATCTGCTGCACGATCGAGCGGGCAACCGCAGGCTGGGTTGCCGGGTCCTTGTTGGAGTTG
>JAPOON010000387.1 GCA_026713405.1 Gammaproteobacteria bacterium | reverse complement strand
CGCCGCCGCGCCCGCAAGCAACAACTCACACCCATGACGAACCGCTATCCGTGCAAGGACAACCACTGGGTGGTGCTCAACATGCTCGATGCAGGCGCATGGGAACGCCTGTGCCGGGCGCTGGGCCGGGAAGACTGGCTGGAGGACGAGCGTTACGACACAGGCAGAAACCGGTACCGGCGCATGCCGGAACTGGTGGATGCGATCGACGAGGTTCTGTCAGCCAGAACACGGGACGAATGGGGCAGGATCTTCGACGAGCACGGCGTGATCTGGGGGCCGGTGCTGTCGCTGCACGAGGTGCCGGACGACCCCCACGCACAAGCGATCGGTCTCTTCCCCACCATCGAACACCCGGAACGGGGCACCTACCGCACGGTGAATGCCCCCATCCGTTCTGACACCGCGGAAATCTGTCCCCGCGGCCCGTCGCCGTCCCTCGGCGAACACACGCGCGAGCTGTTGAGCGGACTGGGATACGCGAACGCCGACATTCAGCAACTGTACGACCGTTCCGTAGTCGCCTGACCAGCTACTTTGTTGCTCGGCTGCTTTTGTAACAACCCGCCGGGACACCGACGCGGCGCGCTGGAGCGCGGAGAACAACGCCGCAATCCGGGGATAGGGCTGGCCTGCGGACGTGGGCGAATCGTTTCCTGCAAATCACGCCGGTCGAGCCGGCTGAGGCGCGGCCGGTACGGAAGCGGGCTCTTCGGATCCGGGCGGGTGGCCGGGCGGCGACGCCAGTCACTCAGGCTCCCGGCAGGCGGTGAACCTTGACCGGTAGTTCCGTATAGCCCTTTACGAATGCCGAAAGCGTCCGCACGGGCTCGCCCACCACCTCGATGAAGCGGAAGCGCTTCATGATCTCTTCCCACAGCACGCGAAGCTGCATTTCAGCCAGGCGGTTGCCCATGCAGCGATGGATTCCGAAGCCGAAAGACAGGTGACGCCGGGCGTTCTTGCGGTCGATCAGGAACGCATCCGGATTCTCGATCACCTCGTCGTCGCGATTTCCCGAGACGTACCACATCAGCACGGCATCGCCGGCGTCGGTGCGCTTGCCGCCGAGCACCGTATCCTCGAGAGCCGTGCGGCGCATGTAAGCCAGGGGCGTCTGCCAGCGGATGATCTCGGAGACCATGTTCGGGATGAGCCCCGGGTTGCCGCGCAGCTTGTCGTACTCGTCCGGAAACAGGTTTAGCGCCAGCACCCCGCCCGAGATGGAATTGCGGGTGGTGTCGTTGCCGCCGACGATCAGCAGAATCAGGTTGCCGAGGAACTCCATCGGGTCCATGTGGCGCGTGTTCTCGCCGTGCGCGAGCATGGAAATGAGATCGTACGCTGGCGGTTCGTTGACCCGTTCGTTCCACAGCCGCGTGAAACAGGCCAGGCACTCGTGGAGTTCCTGCTGCCGCTGGTCGTAAGACTGCACGATGCCGCTTTCCGGCCCGGCCGTCGCCACGTCGGACCAGCGCGTGAGCTTGCGCCGTTCCTCGAAGGGAAAGTCGAACAGGGTCGCCAGCATCTGCGTGGTCAGTTCGATGGAGACGAGGTCGACCCAGTTGAACGTCTCGTTCTCGGGCAGCGAATCGAGAATGCGGCCGGCCCGCTGGCGGATGGTGCCTTCCATCGCCTTGAGGTTGCGCGGCTCCACCACCGGCTGCACGGTGGCCCTTTGCACATCGTGTTTCGGCGGGGCCATGGGGATGAACATGGGGGGGTTCATCACCTTCTCTTCCGGAACGGGGGCCGGGGCCCCCCGCGGGAGGATGCCCTCCGCGGGGGGCAACTCGGTGT
>JAPOON010000386.1 GCA_026713405.1 Gammaproteobacteria bacterium | reverse complement strand
GGCGTCAGCATGAAGCGCACCGTCGCGCTTCGCGCATAGGCGGGAATGGTCAGGGTCAGCGTGCCGACCGTGGCGTAGTCAGAGCCTTCCGTTGCCGTGTCGCCACTCGCGCCCACTTCCACGGACACCGTTGTGGCCGCCGCGAAAGTCTCGCTGCCCACCTCGTTGAGGTTCGATGCACCGTCCACAGCAACCCCGGCCGGAACCCGCACCGTGACGTCACCCTCGAACTCGGCATCCGGCGTCACCCGCAGCCTGTAGGTGGCGCCGGATCCGGAAAAGTTCGAGGCGCTGCCGTTATCCACCTCGATCTCGCTCGCCTCCAGGCCGGTGACCGCCTTGGTGAAACCTATGGTCACCGTGAATGCGTCTTTCGTCGGGTGTGTTGCATCGCTGGCGATGGAGCGGATCCGGGGCGGCGTGGTCGGGTCGACGGGTGTGGTGACCTCCACGACCGCACTGCGTACCGCCTCGCCGGCTCCGGTGCCCGCCGTCACCTGGTAGCTGTAGGTTTCGCCCTCGATGACATCGCCGTCCGTGTAGGTCAGCACCGCCAGGCCGCTTGCGAGAGTGTTCACATCGGTACCGTCTTCACGGGTGACCGTGTAGAGGACACTGGGCTCGGGATCCCAGTCGTCGGTAGCGACTGCCGTCCAGGTCAGCACGGGCTGCCCCGAACCCGTCGCGATGGTCAGGGTCGGGCCGTCGCGCAACTGGTAGCCGAACTCTTCCCAGGTTGCCGTGCCGCTGCCGTCGAAATCGTGATTCAGGGCGGGGTAGTCGCCGCTGCCTCCGAAATCCCAGGGGTCGTTCGCCGAGCCGTCGCCGTCTATGTCGACGTTCCAGGTCGAATAGATTCCGGAATAGTCGGTGGGGGACTGGAGGCTCGATGTGGTCTGCCCGGTGCTGTCTTGGAAGGCTACACCGGCCGTTTGCGTGTCGAAGTAGCTGTCGGACGCCGTGCCCGACAGAAATCGTTCCCTGACCAGGTAGCCGGTCTCGATTCCGGGCAGCGCGCCCGTGGCGTAACTCGCAACGATGGTTCCCGCATTGCGGCCGACCAGGGCGCCGACAATGGTTCCGGCTACCGCACCGGTTGCGTAACTCGCCTCGATCTCGCCGAAGTTGAGCCCGACCAGGCCGCCCACAGCGTTGGCAGTGCCTTCCACGCTGACCGAGGCATAGCTGACCGAAACGAGGCTGTTCGAGAGTTTCTGTCCTGCCAGTCCCCCGGCAAAGGCCTGGGCGCCGGTACCCTCCACCCGTCCGGTCGCATAGACGCCGGTTACGCTGCCGTCCGTCGTTCCCACCAGGGTTCCGACGTGTCTCAATCCCGCCACGTCCGCATCGACAACGGCCAGGTTCCGAATCAGGGACCCGCGCCCTGCGTACCCGAACAACCCCGCCAGCAGGGGGTTGGTCTCCGACCTGACGTAAAGGTTGGACACCCTGTGCCCATTGCCTTCGAAGACGGTATCGAGTGGGTTCCGCAGGTAGGTGATTCCCCCGCTGGCGCTACTGCCCTCTCCGCCGATCGGGTTCCAGCCGAGGCCACCGTTCCAGTAGGCATCGCCGACATCGGCCGTTCCGTTGCCGTTGGTATCCAGGTCCAGATCGACGGTGAGTTCGTAGCCGGAGCATCCATCGATGTTCGGGCATCCCATGAGCCCGATGGCGTCCGGGAACGCCGAAGCATAGGAGGCCGCGTCCGTCGCCTCCGGAAAACCGTCGCCGTCCAGGTCGTAGCGCACGGCGTCCAGTTGCTGATGGGAGTCGATCTCGATCAACCGGTCGTCATCCGAATCGTAATCTACGGCGCTTGCACTCCAGACGGTTACCCTGAACCGCTGGCGGGCGCTGGTGTTCGAGCCGTCCGCATCGGTTGCGCTGACCGTGATCAGGGCGGAACCCACCGACACCGGCGTCAGGGTAGTCACCGACCCGGATACCGTCGCTGTTACCGCCGTCCCGTCCGAAGCCGCTGCGAAGGTCAGGGTGTCGCCGTCCGGATCCACGAAATCGTCCTCGACATCGACGGTGACCGCATCCGCCCCGGCGCGCAGGTTCAGGTCCGGCAACGTGCCGACCGCGGCCGGGGGACGGTTGGCAGCGCCCGAGATCACCGTGACCCGTGCGCTGCGTGTGACGGTGCCGCCGTCCGCCTGCGCCTGCGCCTGGTAGGCATAGGTCGTGCCCGACACGCCGGAGTCGGTGTAGCCCGTCGCCGTGAGGCCCGACGCGACCGTCTGTGGCGCTCCCCGCGCGGCGGCATCCACCAGAAACAGATCGTAGTCATTCGCCGCTGCGCCCCAGGGGTCGGACCACTGCAGCGTGAACCAGCGGCGCGTATCCTTCTCGACCCGGTTTTCATGCACGCCGCCCCCGAAGTCGTGCATGCGCCCCACGGTCTCGCCGCCGACGGTCAACGGGTCTCCCTGAACGTAATCGCCTTCCCAGACCCCGGATGTGCCGTCATTCAGGTTGCCGCCGTTGCCGGCCGCGACAAAGTAAAGGCAGCCCTGCCCGACCACCGAACTGATTGCCCCGGAGATGAGCCCGTCCTGAAACGCGGGGTCATCGGCGAACTGGAGGTCGTCGACGATGATGTCCGCGCCCGCGGCGCAAAGCGCCCCGATGTTGGCCGCCATCTGCGCCTTGCTGTTGGTGCCCGCTGCAAAATACAGGTCCGCCCCCGGTGCCAGGTCGTGGACAATCTCGAGCATCGCCGCGCCTTCGTCGCCCGCGCCTGCCCGCCCCGGCAAGATCGTCACATGTGCAGGCAGGTCGCCGGTCGCCTGCCGTGACGCGAGCGTGCGCACACCGTCGGAAATCACCCCGATTCCAATCCCCGTGCCGTCGACCCTGTGGGTCTGGCGGGCCAGATCGGCCTGGTGCGCGATATCGCCTTCGGACGTGTTGTCCTTCAGCCGCACGGAAGCGCTGGCCAACGACCGGGAGCGCGGTGCTTCAGGCGGACCGGGCAATTCACCGGCTTCGTTGCCGCCACCGTGCCCCGACGCCGGGGCCCTTCGGTTGGACACGCCCCTTTCCGCGACAGCCAGCGTCTGTACGTCATCGCTTTCCGCAAGCTCTTCCAGCGCTGAAGCCGGCAGTACGGCCCGAATCGCACGGTAGCCCGGGAACGCGCTGACGAGTTCGCCGCCGAGTTCACCGATCCTGACCAGCAATTCCGGCGTTACATCGGCCCGAATGTCGACTTCGACTTCTCCCCGGGGGTCCTCCAGCACCCTGTCCAGGAGTTCGGAAGACATCTTGCGCTGAGCCGCCGTGCGGCGATCCTTTTCGAGGAGGGATGCCTCGATCGCGGCCATTGCCTTCGCCCGTGCATGCGGGCTCATGACCACGATTCGTGCTGCTGCCGGCTTGGCCGGATCAGCGCTCTGAGCCAGGCCCGGCGCTGCGGGGCCGATTACTGCCATCGCGGCCAGGGTGCAGACAAGAGCTGCAAACCCACGGAAACGCGAAGTTGATTCGGAGGCGGCGGGCTGTTCGCACCCGGGCTCTGGCACGAACCTGTGCTCGTTATCCCGTCAGCGCGAGCGAAGCCCCGGTGCCGGTGGCGGGCGTGTGGACGGCCCACCGGAGGGTCACCGAAACACGGTGAACCTCATCGTTCACCCATGAACGGAAACGATTGTTGGCGCAATAGTGGGCTGCAGGGGGATCAGTCGAATCCAAGTACTTCTCGGCCTTTGGGTTCGCGGTCGAGTAAACTGCAATTGATTACATAACGTGGTGCAAAATTTCGAATTGAGCAAGGGTGGCTGTCACGCGACGCCCCGGATCAACCGGAAGCCGGTCACCTTGCCAACGCGAATGATTGACGAAACGCCTGCCACAACCGCTCGGTCGACGAAACGGCGGCTTTCGGCCGGGACTCAGGAGTTGAAGTCGGCGTCGTCCTCGACAGCGGGTGCAAGATCCCGGTCCGCGACGCCGACCAGCGTTTCCAGGCGCACAAGGCGCTCACGAATCGCGGCCAGGTCTGCTTGAATCTTCCCGGTTTCCCCGCTCAGTTTCATGTCGAGCCGTTCTATCCTGGCATCAAGCCGATCATATCTGGCGTCAAGCCGATCATAGATGCCAAGGGTCAGCCCTGCCAGGAGGATAAACCCCGCAGCGAAAACCCCAAGCAATGCCCAAACGTCCTTGGCCATACCCGAATCATACGCCCCAGCCCTTGAAACACGCTATGGCTAATGGCGCACAAAAGGGGATAAATCGGGTCTTTCCCAGGCGATCGGGTCGACCTCATTCGCCCGGTCGATCGTTCGGGCGCATTCATGCCCGGAATACACCGCGTGGACAATGGCTCCCGGCGCCCGGCAATCGCCGATGCTGCGCACACCGGAAATGCCGGCACGGGCAAGGGCTTCGTCATCGGCAATCAGTTCCCGGTACAGACGATCATTCGGCTGCCTGACGCCGACTACAACCAGGGAACCGCATTCGATCGACCTGACCGTCCTGTCACGATAGATACTAGTGAGTTCGGCTGCGCCGCCGCTGAAGGCGGTTACGGTTTGCTCGAGTTCGGTCCGTATCCCGAGTTCGATCATTCGCGACCGTATCTCGGCGAGTTCGTTGTTCATGAACGTCCAGGCGGATACGGCATTGGCATTGGTAACGAGCGTTACCTCGTGTCCGCGCCCGCGCAGCAGTTCGGCCAGGCAGCCGCCCATGTAGTAGTGATCGAAGTCGTAGATGACGACGGGGCCTTCGAGGGCTGCGCCGGCCAGCACATCGTCCGGGGTGAAGACCGCGTCGCTCTCGAATCCCGCGCCGGGGTATCCGTTGCGCTCAAGGATGTCGGTGGTCCAGTTCGCGCCCGTTGCGACGACCACGTGATCGCTTGCGAATTCAAAGACATCCGCGGCGGTCAGCAGGCTGTCGCGATAGACGGCGACATTGACCATGGAACCGATCAGGTGGCTGCGGTAGTCACGCACGCGGGCCCAGGTGGCGAGCCCGGGCAGCTTCGACTCGACGGTTACGCGCCCGCCCAGTTCCTTGCCGGCCTCGGCAAGCGTCACTGCAAACCCGCGCTTGCCCAACGCGCTGGCGCATTCGAGCCCCGCCGGACCGGCACCGACGACCAGCACGCTGGTGCCGGGGTCACCCCGCGGAATGCGTTCCGGGTGCCAGCCGCGCCGCCATTCCTCGCCCATGGTGGGATTCTGAGTGCAGCGGACCGGCACCCCGTCATGATACGACGACACGCAGATGTTGCAGCCGATGCACTCGCGTATCTCGTCCTCGCGTCCCTCGTTGATTTTTGCCGGCAGAAACGGATCGGCGATGGACGGCCGCGCGGCGCCGATGAGATCCAGGATGCCGCGCCTGATCTGGCTCACCATGGCGTCCGGGGAGGTGAATCGGCC
>JAPOON010000385.1 GCA_026713405.1 Gammaproteobacteria bacterium | reverse complement strand
TGGCGGTTTTCAGGAGCTGAACCCAGGCCCTCAACGCCTGTTTGCTGTCCACCGCTTGTAGAGGTTTTTCACTCATTGCCTAACGGGGCTACGCCCCAGCCCGACGAGAACACAGTGACCGGGAGAGGTATTGACTCTTCTGAGAACTTGTCCGCGAACAGGAGGGCTGGATTAGCTTCCGCGCGGCAGGGTTCGGAATAACGCTTCCGTTCATGCCGGGATCACCGCCGTGGTCTCGATTTCCACCTTGGCGCGGTCTTCCAGCAGCCCCGCTACCTCGATCACCGCCATGGCCGGGAAGTGCCGGCCGATGGTCTCCCGGTAGGCGGCGCCGATATCCCCCTGGCGCTGCAGGTATTCCCGCTTGTCGGTGATGTACCAGGTCATGCGCACGATGTGCTCGGGGCCGGCGCCGCCGCTGGCGAGCACCTGCACCGTGTTTGCAAGCGTCCGGCGCACCTGGTCGACGAAGTCGTCGCTGGGGAAGCGTTCGTTCTCGTCCCAGCCGATCAGCCCCCCGGTTACCAGCAGCCGGCCCTCGGCAACCATGCCGTTCGAATAACCCTTCGGCCGCGGCCAGCCAGGCGGCTGTATGGCCCTCTTTTCCGTGCCTGCGTCCATGCCCGCACCTATACTTTACGTGTAAGATACAAGGGCCCAAGATATTCGATCAGGCGGCCCTTGCATAGCCCGCCCAGTGTTGGCATACCTGATCGTCCGAACAGGGAAAGGACCGCATCACGATGCTCAAGCATGCTCCGGGATTATCGAAGCTCGCACCCTACACGATGGGGCAGCGCGAAATACCCGGCGTGGACAAACCCGTCAAGCTGTCTGCCAACGAATCCTCGCACGGGCCGAGCCCCGCGGCGCTGGCGGCCTATCGAGACGCGGTGGGGCAGATCAACCGGTATCCGGACGGGTCGCAGTCGGAACTGCGCAACGCCATCGGCGAGGTGCATGGCCTGGATCCGGGCCGCATCATCTGCGGCAACGGCTCGGACGAACTGATCCTGCTGATGGTTCGGGCCTATCTGCAGCCCGGCGACGATGTCCTGATCAGCGACAACAGCTTCGAGATGGTGCGGATTCACTCGGTCGCCCAGGGGGGCAATCCCGTGGTCGCACCGGAACGGGACGACCGCATCGATGTGCGGGCCCTGCTGGCATCGGCGACGGAAAGATCGCGGCTCTGCGTGGTTGCCAACCCGAACAATCCCACGGGCACCTACATTAGCGGCGCGGAACTGCGCCGGCTGCGCTCTGGGCTGCCGGGCGGTTGCCTGCTGGTGGTCGACGGCGCGTACGCCGAGTTTGTCGACCGGGAGGACTATGAGAGCGGCGAATCCCTGGTCGATGCCGGCGACAACGTGGTCATGACGCGCACGTTCTCCAAGATCCACGGCCTGGCATCGCTGCGCATCGGCTGGGCCTACTGCCCGCCGAACGTGGTGGACGCGGTACAGCGCATCCGCACGCCGTTCAACACCAACGGCCCCGCCCTGGCGGCGGCCGCCGCGGCGGTGCGGGATACAGGCCATGTGGAGCGCGCGCGGCGCCACAACAGCGCATGGCTGCAACGCATCGCGGATGCCACCACTGCCATGGGGCTGTCCATGGTGCCCAGCGTTGCCAATTTCTACCTAATTCGGTTTCCGGCGGCGAGCGGCAGGTCCGGCGCCGGCGCCGCTTCGTTTCTGATGCGGCGCGGCATCATTCCGCGCCCGGCCGCCGCCAACGACGAACTGTTGCGCATAACGGTGGGCCTCGATCACGAAAACGAGGCGGTTCTCGCAGCCCTTGCCGACTACATGCGGGACGGACCAGCCGCGCCGGAAGCCGCGGACGCCCCCTACCGGCGTGAACAATGAACGGTCCGGTTCAGGTCAATCGCGAGGGTCCCATCTCGCCTCGCGAAACTTCCACCTCGCCCCGCGAGACTTCCACCCTACCCCGCGAGACTGCCACCCTGCCCCGCGAGATTTCCACCCTGCCCCGCGCACCCCTCCCGCCGGCGAAACCGTACGCCTTCGGGTTGATGTTTACGCCGATTCGCCATGAAATACCGGCGACGCAAGCCGTGCCGAACTGCTGGAGGCGGCCCGATGCGCTATACCGATAATCCCGATGCCGTAGCTGCCCTGGTGCGCGACGATGCGGTGCACCGGCACCTGTACATCGACCAGGAGATATTCGACCTGGAAATGCAGCACCTGTGGCCCACCACCTGGATCTACGTCGGTCACGACTCCCAGGTGCCGAACCCGGGCGACTACATCACCGCGGACATCGGCCGTCAGCCCGTCATCCTGATCCGGGACAACAGCGGCGATGTTGTCGTCCTGATGAACCGCTGCGCGCACAAGGGCACCCGGCTCTTGAGTGCTCCTTCCGGCAACCTGAAATCCGCAATACGCTGCCCCTACCACGGCTGGACCTACCGTTTCGACGGCAGCGTGCGGGCGATCCCGGTCGCCGGGGGCTACGAAGGGACGGGGTTGCAGGATTCCGAGGCGTACTCCGGCGTGGCGCGCATCGCCAACGTCGAGAACTACCGGGGGTTCGTGTTCGCCAAACTGAGCGATCGGGGCCTGTCGTTCCGCGACTACTTCGGCGAGTCCCTGTCGTCCATCGACAACATGGCCGACCGCTCGCCCGAGGGCCGGCTCGAGGTTGCCGGCGGCGTGCTGCGCTACATGCACGACTGCAACTGGAAGATGTTCATCGAGAACCTGAACGACACCATGCACCCCATGGTGGCTCACCAGTCCTCGGCCGGCACCGCCCGGGATGTCTGGGCGGCCATGGACGTGCCGGAGGGCACCCCCAAACCCATGGTGGTGGAGCAGTTCGAGCCCTTCGTCTCGAACTACAAGTTCTTCGACGACATGGGCGTGAAAATCTACCCCAACGGCCACAGCTACAGCGGCGTGCACTTTTCGATTCACTCCGCCTACTCGCAGATCGCCGGCTATTTCGAGGCGCTTACCAAGGCATACGGCGAGGAGCGCGCCAAGGAGATTCTCTCCATCAACCGGCACAACACCGTCTACTACCCGAGCCTCACCATCAAGGGCGCCATCCAGGCGATTCGCGTCGCGCGCCCCCTGGCCGCCAACAAGACTCTGATCGAGAGCTGGACATTCCGCCTGGCCGGTGCCACCGATCAACTGCTCGAGCGCACCCTGACCTACAGCCGGCTGATCAATGCGCCCACCTCGGTGGTGGGCCACGATGACCTGCACTGCTATCGCTCCATCCAACTCGGCCTTGCCGCTTCCGGCAACGACTGGATCAGCCTGCACCGCAACCACGACCCGGCCGTGGAGAAAGACATCGCAGGCGAATACAACGGCAGCAGCGAGGTCTCCATGCGCGGCCAGTTCCGCGCCTGGCGCGACCGCATGATCGAGTCGATGAGAGCCCTCAGCCGGGGAGCGCGAGGGGGCAACCCCTCGCAAGAGAGCACGCTCAGCCCAGAGGCGCAGGGGGACACCCCTCGCAAAAAAAACAAGGCGAGCACTCCGTGAAGCAGCCCTCCCGCGCGGACCTGCGCGCCCTG
>JAPOON010000384.1 GCA_026713405.1 Gammaproteobacteria bacterium | reverse complement strand
ACCTCCACCAGGGCGCCGGTGCGGCCCTCGGCGGCCGCCACCAGGGCCTGGCCGCGGTCCTCCAGCAGGCCCTCGATCGCGGCGCGCGCCTGCTCCAAGGTCGCCCGCAGGGTCTCGACGCGCGCGTCGACCCGCTCGGACACGTCGCGGCCGGTGCCCTCGACCAGCGCGCCGAGGCGGTTCTGCACCCCGCGATGCGCCTGCTCTCGCCAGAAGACGGAAATGGGGCGCCCGGTCGATTCATAGACCTCCAGGGCCCGTTGCAGGCGCTGTGGATTGTTGGGATGTATCGCCGCCGCCGCTTCCGGGTCCACCCCGGCGAGCCGCTCGTGCAGCGCAGCCCAGCCGACTGCAGCCGCCCGCGCGCTGATGGCTGCGCGAATCGCTTCGCTGGCTTGGGGAAGTTCCGCCAGCCCATCCCGAAACGCGCGGGCATAGAGCATGGCCCCGCCGACGAGTACCGGCAGTTTGCCGGCCCGGCACGCTGCAACAACCTCACCATCCGCATCCTCCACGAAAGCCGCCGCCGAGTACGTCTCCGCCGGGTCGCAGATGTCGATGAGCGCATGCGGATAAGTGGCAAGCGTTGCGGCGTCCGGCTTGGCCGTGCCGATATCCATGCCGCGATAGACCATGGCCGAGTCCATGCTGATGAGGTGGCAGGGAGTCAGTTCGGCAAGCGCCATGGCAGTGGCCGTCTTGCCCGCCGCCGTGGGACCGAGCAGCATCACGATCGGCATGGTGCGTACCGGTTTCCCTTCGATTGGTTGTCCGCGACCGCTACTGGCCGCGCAGGAACTGGCGATCGAGATCGTCCAGGGTCTGCACCAGGAACGTCGGCCGGCCGTGGTTGCACTGCTCCGCGTTCTCCGTCTGCTCCATGTCGCGCAGCAGCGCGTTCATCTCGGCAATGGTCAACGTGCGGTGCGCGCGCACGGAGGCGTGACAGGCCATGCTGGCCAGCAGGTCGTCCTGACGGTTGCCAATCTCGCGGCTCGCACCCTTGTCCGCAAGTTCCGCCAGCACGTCCGTGGCGAGTTGCTCCACATCCGCACCGGCCAGCAGCGCCGGCACCTCCCGAACCGTAACGCTGCAGAGGCCCGTACGGTCCAGCACGATGCCCATGGCAGAGAATTCGTCCCGGGCCGTCTCCGCCAGGTCCGCCTCCGCTTCGGTGGTGTCGAAGGCCAACGGCACGAGCAGCCTCTGCGTGACCACCCCGTTGTCCGCCGCCGACTTCTTCAGTTTCTCGTAGGTGATGCGTTCGTGGGCGGCGTGCATGTCGACCACGACCAGGCCCCCGGCATTCTGCGCCAGGATGTAGACGCCGTGGAGTTGCGCGAGGGCATAGCCCAGGGGCGGCATGTCCTCTCCGTCCTCTGCGGAGGGCTCTCGGTATTTTGCCAATGCCTCCGTCACGGCCAGGGTCGAACCGCCGCCGGGGGCACCCAGGCCGAGCTGCGCGGTAGCCCCTTCGAACGAGGCAGCGGCGCCTGTTCTCCCGGGTTCATGCATGGGTTCCCGAGCTTGCGCCCTTTGCTGGAATGCATCTCCGGACGGCGCCGGCACCGACCCCGGCCGCACATCGCGCAGCGCTCGGTTCAGGCGGCCGAATATGAAATCGTGCACGTCCCGGGCCTTGCGGAAGCGCACCTCGTACTTGGT
>JAPOON010000383.1 GCA_026713405.1 Gammaproteobacteria bacterium | reverse complement strand
CGGGCGGCCGCCCAAGGCTGCCGAGCCGGAGCCGGCGCCCGCCGCCGTACCGGAGTTCGACCCCGAGGGCGTCGCCGACCGGGTAGAGCGCCGCGTACCCATGACCCGGCTACGCGCAAGCATCGCCCGGCGTCTGGTGCAGGCCCAGCACAACGCCGCCATGCTCACCACCTTCAACGAGGTGGACATGTCGCCGGTGATGGCGCTGAGGCGCAAGTACCAGGAAGAGTTCCGGGCCCGGCACAACGGTACCCGGCTCGGCTTCATGTCGTTCTTCGTGCGCGCCTCGGTGGAGGCGCTGAAGCGCTTTCCGGCCGTGAATGCCTCCATCGACGGCGACGACATCGTCTATCACGGCTATTACGACATCGGCGTGGCAGTGAGCACCGAACGCGGCCTGGTGGTGCCGGTGGTGCGCGATGCGGATGCGCTGGGCATGGCCCAGATCGAGGACCAGATCAACGAATACGGCGAAAAGGCGCGATCCGGCAAGATCACCATCGAGGAGATGACGGGCGGCACCTTCACGCTGTCCAACGGCGGCATTTTCGGCTCGCTGCTTTCAACCCCCATACTGAACCCGCCACAGACGGGCATTCTGGGCATGCACAAGATCCAGGAGCGGCCGGTGGTTCAGGATGGGGAGATCGTCATCCGCCCGATGATGTACCTGGCGCTTTCCTACGATCACCGCCTGATCGACGGCAGCGACGCGGTGCGGTTCCTGGTGGCGATAAAGGGGCTGCTCGAGGACCCGGCAAGGATTCTCCTCGAGTTGTAGGGCTGATACCTTAGACTAAGGGGGGCGGCCGGCCGGTCCGTCGGGTTGGAACTGCGCATCCCTTCCACGAGCACAAGAGGATTGAGCGAACATGAGCGATAAGTTCGACGTTGTCGTTATTGGCGGTGGCCCGGCCGGGTACGCCGCGGCCATCCGGGCGGCCCAGTTGGGGCTGACGACGGCGTGCATCGACAAGTCCCTGGGCAAGGACGGCAAACCCGCCTTCGGCGGCACCTGCCTCAACTGGGGCTGCATCCCCTCGAAGGCGCTGCTCGATGCGTCGCACAAGTACATCGAGGCAGCGCAGCATCTCGGCGATGTCGGCATCGAGGTGGCCGGCGTATCCATCGATGTGCCGAAGATGATCGCCCGCAAGGACCAAGTGGTGACGGGTCTCACGGGCGGCATCGCGGCCCTGTTCAAGGGCAACGGCGTCACCGGATTGCCGGGCGTGGGACGGCTGCTTTCCGGCCGCCAGGTCGAATACACCGATCACGATGGGGCGGTGCAAACCCTTCAGGCTGAGCATGTAGTGCTGGCGCCGGGGTCGGTACCGGTCGGAATTCCGCCCACGCCGGTTGATGACGATGCCATCGTCGACTCCACCGGCGCCCTGGAGTTCCAGTCGGTGCCGGCAAGGCTCGGTGTCATTGGCGCCGGCGTGATCGGGCTTGAACTCGGCAGCGTCTGGGGCAGGCTCGGTTCCGAGGTGGTCATTCTCGAGGCCCTGCCGGATTTCCTGCCCATGGCGGACGCGCGGATCGTGCGTGATGCCCTGAGAGTTCTGCGCGGCCAGGGCCTCGATATCCGGCTGGAATCGCTGGTCACGGGGTCGAAGGTCGGCAAGAACGGCGTCACGGTGACCTACGAGAATGCGGATGGGGAGCAATCGATCGAGGTCGACAAGCTGATTGTCGCCGTCGGCCGCAAGCCCTATACCGAGGGGCTGCTCGACCCGGCCAGCGGCGTGGCGGTGGATGCCAGCGGCTTCATCAGCGTCGACGATCTCTGCGCCACCGCGGCGCCCAACGTTTTTGCGGTGGGCGATTGCGTACGCGGCCCGATGCTTGCCCACAAGGGCGCGGAAGAGGGCGTGATGGTGGTGGAGCGCATCGCCGGATTCAAGCCGCTGGTGAATTACGAGACCGTGCCCAACGTCATCTACACCCACCCCGAAATCGCCTGGGTGGGCAAGACGGAGCAGGAACTCAAGGACGAGGGCGTTGCCTTCAATGCCGGCGCCTTTCCGTTCGCGGCCAGCGGGCGCGCGCTCGCGGCCAACGATGCGGCGGGCGTGGTCAAGATCATCGCCGATGCGGAAACCGACCGGATTCTGGGCGTACACATTCTCGGGCCCCAGGCGTCGGAACTTATCGCCCAGGCGGTCATCGCCATGGAATTCGATGCCAGTGCCGAAGACCTGGGCCTGACGATGTTCGCCCACCCGACACTCTCGGAGGCGGTGCACGAGGCGGCGCTGGGCGTTGCCGGGCACGCCATTCACATGGTCAACCGCAAGAAGCGGGCGTAGCCGGATGAATCTGCACGAATACCAGGCCAAGAGCCTTTTCGCCGAGTACGGCTTGCCGGTATCGCCGGGCATTGCCGCGGACAATGCGCAGGCGGCAGTAGCCGCGGCGGAGGAAATCGGCGGCGACCGCTGGGCCGTGAAAGTGCAGGTGCACGCCGGCGGGCGGGGCAAGGCCGGCGGCGTCAAGGTTGCCGGTTCCCTGGACGAGGTGCGGGCGTTCGCCGAGCGCTGGATCGGCAGCAGCCTGGTCACGGTGCAGACCGATGCCGGGGGGCAGCCGGTAAACAGGGTCTACGTTGAGCAGTGTGTCGGCATCGAGCGGGAACTGTATCTCGGCGCCGTCATCGACCGCAGCAGCCGGCGCATCGTGTTCATGGCTTCCACCGAAGGCGGCGTGGAAATCGAGAAGGTGGCGGAAGAAACGCCGGAGAAGATCCTGCGGGAAACCATCGATCCGTATGTCGGCCCGCAGCCATACCAGGGGAGGGCGCTTGCGTTCCGCCTCGGGCTCAGCGGCGCCCGGGTCAGGAAATTTGCCAATGTTTTCATGCAATTGGCCAAACTATTCGAGGAACTGGATTGTTCGCTGGTGGAGATCAATCCGCTGGTGGTCACCACGGACGGCCAGGTGCACTGCCTCGATGCCAAGGTGAACATCGACGGCAATGCCCTCTTCCGGCAGAAGCGCCTCACCGACCTGCGCGATCCCTCCCAGGAGGATGAGCGGGAAGCCCGGGCCGCCGAATTCGGCCTCAACTACGTGGCGCTCGACGGCAACATCGGCTGCATGGTGAATGGCGCGGGCCTTGCCATGGGCACCATGGACCTGGTCAAGGTGTACGGCGGCAACCCGGCCAACTTCCTGGACGTGGGCGGCGGCGCCACCAGGGAGGCGGTATCGGAAGCGTTCAAGATCATCCTGTCCGATACGGCCGTACGGGCAGTGCTGATCAACATTTTCGGTGGCATCGTCAGTTGCGCGATCATCGCCGAAGGCATCGTCGGCGCAGTGGAGGAAGTCGGGGTGTCGGTACCCGTCATCGTCCGTTTCGAGGGCAACAACGCAGCGCGAGGCCGTGAGATCCTCACGGAGAGCGGGCTCAACATCATCGCCGCCGCGTCCCTCGAAGAAGCGGCGCTGAAGTCCATCGCTGCCGCCGGCGGAGCTGCGACGGCCGATGCCACGGAGGCAGGCAGTGCCGGCACGGACACAGTCCGCTTCCACACTGGCGCGGGGGACTCCTCATGAGCATTCTGGTCGACAGAAACACCCGCGTTGTCTGCCAGGGCTTCACCGGCTCCCAGGGCACGCTGCACTGCGAGCAGGCCATCGCCTACGGCACGCAACTCGTCGGCGGCGTGACGCCGGGCAAGGGCGGCGCCCCCCCCCTCGGCCTGCCGGTATTCGACACCGTGGCAGCGGCCGTCGAGGCCACCGGCGCGACAGCCTCGGTCATCTACGTGCCCGCGCCATTCTGCAAGGATTCCATCCTGGAAGCCCTCGACTCCGGCATCGAACTAATCGTCTGCATCACGGAAGGGGTGCCCACCCTGGACATGCTCACCGTCAAGGCGAGGCTGGACATCACCGGCGCGCGCCTGATCGGGCCGAACTGCCCGGGCGTGATCACGCCGGACGAGTGCAAGATCGGCATCATGCCCGGCGAAATCCACCGCCCCGGCAAGGTCGGCATCGTCTCGCGCTCGGGCACGCTCACCTACGAGGCCGTCAAGCAGACCACAGACCCGGGATTCGGCCAGAGCACCTGTGTCGGCATCGGCGGCGACCCCATTCCCGGCAGCCAGTTCACCGACATCCTGGCCCTCTTCGAAAAAGACCCGGGCACCGAGGCGATCGTCATGGTCGGCGAAATCGGCGGCTCGGCGGAAGAGGAGGCGGCAGCCTTCATCCGCGAGCACGTCACCAAACCGGTCGTCGCCTACATCGCCGGCGTCACCGCCCCGCCCGGCAAGCGCATGGGCCACGCCGGTGCCATCGTCGCCGGCGGCAAGGGCACCGCGGCCGAAAAGTTCGAGGCGCTGGAGGCTGCCGGGGTCAAGACAGTACGCAGCCTCGCAGGCATTGGCGATGCGCTCGCCCGGGTAACGGGCTGGGCGTGAGCGCCACACGGACGCATTGACGCGGCGCGCTAAAGCGCGATGAACAACGCCGAATCTCGGAGAAGAGTTCGCATGCGGGGCTTCCCTTTCGGCGCGTTAAGCTCGTCTGAACGCCTTGCGTACACCAAGACAACGAGGCCGGTGCG
>JAPOON010000382.1 GCA_026713405.1 Gammaproteobacteria bacterium | reverse complement strand
TCCCTCCGAAAAGGCCTACACCAACATTCGGAAGTATGGCAACACCTCCGCCGCTTCCGTGCCGATTCTGCTCCACGAAACGCTCCAGGAGGGCCGTATCAAACGCGGCGATCTGTGCCTGCTCGCGGCTTTTGGAACCGGTTTCAAGTGGGGTGCATCGTTGCTGTATTGGTAGACCCGCCTCCACCGCAGGATTATCAGCCTGCACCGACACGTTATTTTTCGTACGCATCGCTGACATTCGTGAATTCTTTCAGGGAGGGTCCGCCGATGTCGACCGAGCATCCCGTATACCCTGTGTTGCCCCTAAAAAGCTCTGTCCTGTTCCCCCACATCCTGTTGCCCGTTGCGGTCGGTCGGCCCATGTCGGTGTCTGCCGCTGAAGCCACGTTAGCCTCCGAAGACAAGCTTCTGGTAGCTGCTGTGCAGCGCCATCCCCAAACCCAGGCTCCTGAACTTGAAGATCTCTATCCCACGGCGACCCTGGCGGTGGTCAAACGGGTGATTCAGCGCCAAGAAAACGTTCTTCAACTCGTCCTGCAGGGTATTGAGCGCGTCGAGCTTCTGCACGAAGACGGTTCCGAAGACCACATGCGGGTAGCGGTGCGCACCCTGGCGGAGCCTGAAGACAATTCCGCAGAGGTGACTGCTCTGTTTCGCAATATCCAGGACCTGGTGCGCCAAGCGGTCCAATACCTCGATACCATTCCGGAGGACATGGCCAGCCTGCTCATCAACACCGTGGAGCCCGTGAAGCTGGCTTACCTGATTGCCACCGTGCTCAACATCGACACCAAGCAGGAAATCGAATTGTTGATCACTGACAATTTGCGCCCCTTGATGGAGCAGATTGCCGAGCACCTTTCGCGCGAGGTGCAGATCCTCAGCCTGCGCCGCAAGATTGCGGGCGAGACCCAGGTCGAACTCGACAAGGCGCAGCGAGAATATGTGCTGCGGCAGCAACTCAGGCAGATCAAGAAGGAACTGGGGGAAGACGAGGACCAGGACGACGTGGACGTCTTGCGCGAACGGCTCGCGGAAATTGAAGTGCCGGATGAGATTCGCAAGGAACTTGAACGTGAGGTATCTCGATTGCAGCGCCTGACGCCGATGGCGCCGGATCACCAACTGCTGCGGGGCTATCTCGAATTTGTCCTGGAGCTTCCATGGGCTTCGTCAACTGTTGATCAGTTGGATCTGAAACGTGCGCAGCAAATTTTGAACGATGACCACTACGGACTGGACGAAATCAAGGATCGCATCATTGAGCATCTGGCGGTGATGAAACTCAAGCCAGAGGCTCCCAGTCCGATTCTATGTTTCGTCGGGCCGCCGGGTGTTGGCAAGACAAGCTTGGGGCACTCGATTGCGCGTGCTCTGGATCGGCGCTTCGAGCGATTTTCGCTTGGCGGCGTGCACGATGAAGCCGAGTTGCGGGGCCACCGCCGCACTTATGTCGGCTCGCTGCCGGGCCGCATCCTGCAGGCCATCCGGCGATCCGGGGTGCGCAACCCGGTTCTGATGCTCGATGAAGTCGACAAGTTGGGACGAGACTTTCGCGGCGACCCGGCGGCGGCTCTGCTGGAGATTCTCGACCCCGCTCAAAATCACGCCTTCCGGGATCACTATCTGGACTTGCCATTCGATCTGTCCAATGTGTTTTTCATCTGCACGGCCAACACCCTTGAGACCATTCCTCCTCCGCTGATCGACCGAATGGAAATCCTGACGCTGGCGGGTTACAGCCTCGAAGAAAAACTGGAAATCGCGTGGCGTTACCTTGTGCCCCGGCAAGTAGAACGCAGCGGGCTACTTACAGATCAATTGCCGCTGAGTGAAGCCGCCTTGCGAGCCATCATAAGTCACTACACGCACGAAGCCGGGGTGCGTCAACTGGAACGCATGGTTGGCCAGGTAGCCCGCAAGATTGCCCGTCAGGTAGCCATGCAGGAGACCCTGAGGGAGAGACTGGAGGCCGACGACCTGGATGACTTGATGGGACCAGAGACGCACTTGCCAGAGGAGGCTCGCAAGAATCTGGCGCCCGGCGTTGCTGCCGGTTTGGCTGTTACCCCGGCCGGCGGGGACGTACTGTACATCGAGGCGCAACTGCTTCCAGGGGGCAAGGGATTGACGCTGACCGGGCAACTCGGTGGGGTCATGCGGGAGTCCGCGGAGATCGCCCGCGACCTCCTGTGGTCTGCCGCCGCGCGCCTGGACGTCAAGACAAAAAGCTTTGAATGCAACGGCATGCATGTACACGTGCCCGCTGGCGCTATTCCGAAAGACGGCCCGTCGGCCGGCACAGCGGTGGCTGCCGCTTTGACGTCGCTTCTGACCCACAAACCGGTTCGTTCGGACACCGCCATGACCGGCGAGATCACTCTGGCCGGTCTGGTGTTGCCTGTGGGTGGGGTGAAGGAAAAGATCCTGGCTGCGCGCCGCGCCGGTTTTCGTCGAGTCATCCTGCCCAAGGCCAATGCCAAGGATCTCCGCAGACTGCCGGAAGGGGTGCGGGGCGAAGTCGAATTTATCTTGGCGGAGCGATTCGATGACGTGATTATCGATGCCATCCCGGACCTGGAGCTGGCGGGGCTGTCCGAGAACCTGTAAGCGTGAATATCGGCACCAGGCGGGTGGACGGCGCTGTCTTATCTTGATTTGTCGACCCGTTATCCTCGGCGGGTGGTGGGACTGAAAAAGGCCAGGCTCGGATTTTCCAATAGGACATCTGGCTTGGGACGGGACATCGATCGATACCCTGGTGCGCAGCGGGTGTTGCCGTTCGGGTTGCAATCCGTGGCGAGTACACGGAAGGTCCGAGGTCTTCGGCGACGAGAACCCGTGTTGTGAATTCCGGGAAAGGCGATGCGGAGGCCCGTACAAAAGCTTTTTTTCATGGCCTGGTTTTTCGGCCGCTCCAGAAGCCTTCGCCTCATCGCCTCACCACGTATCCCGCCGCCTCCCGGTCCCAGGTTGCGGACGTGACTCCCGCCTCTCGGAGAATGTGCTTGCGCAATTTTTCCGTGGGTGTTTTGGGCATGTCGCTGACGAATTCCACGTAGCGGGGAACCGCGAAGTAGGGCATGCGTTCCTGGCAATAATCCAGCAGTTCTCCTGGCTGGAGTTGCGTTTCTGGGTGCAGCAGCACACAGGCTTTTACCTCGTCCTCACCGCCGGCAATGCTTGACTTGACAGCTACTGCGGCGGACTCGGCAATGGCAGGGTGGTCGTTCAGAACCTGCTCGATTTCGTAAGACGAGATATTCTCGCCGCGACGGCGGATGCAATCCTTCATGCGATCCACGAAATAAAAATAGCCTTCCTCATCGCGTGTGCCGGCATCGCCGGTGTGAAACCAGAAATTACGCCATGCCTCCACGGT
>JAPOON010000381.1 GCA_026713405.1 Gammaproteobacteria bacterium | reverse complement strand
TGTTCGGCGAATTCCCCGAAAACGCCGTGGCCCGATACAATCCGGCCAACGCGGCATGCTATCAAAAAACCCCGCCGGGGTCTTTCGAGGGCGCCCCTCAAGCCCGGGACCGGCTCGCCGCAAACCATGCCTCGACGGGGGGCGCATATGGCAAGTACCATTTCCGGCCCGCGTACCGCTCTGAAACTGGAATAACGAACGCGCATGCAAGGCCCGACATCAAACATCTACTTTTCGCAACGGCTGCGGCTGCACTACGTCGACTGGGGCAACGAAGGCGCTCCACCGATGCTGCTGATTCACGGCGGGCGGGACCACTGCCGCAACTGGGACTGGGTTGCCGAGGCATTCCGGGACGACTACCACATCATCGCGCCGGACCTGCGCGGCCACGGCGACTCCCAGTGGCTGCTCGGCGGCAGTTACGACGCCGTCGACTACGTCTACGACATCGCGCAGCTGCTGCACCAGCGGCACCACACGCCGGTGACCATCATCGGCCATTCCCTGGGCGGCTCGATCTCCCTGCTGTACAGCGGGCTCTACCCGGAAACCGTGACCAGGCTGGTCTCCATCGAGGGCATGGGGCCACCGCCGGAAATCTTCGAACAGCGACTCAACCAGCCGGTGAACAGGCGCCTGGACACCTGGGTCAAGGACCTCCGCCAGATTTCCGGCCGCATCCCGAGGCGCTACAGCTCGCTGGAAGACGCCTACGAGCGCATGCAGACGGAAAACCCGCACCTGACCGAGGACCAGGCAAGGCACCTGACGATACATGGCAGCATTCAGAACGAAGACGGCACCTTCAGCTGGAAGTTCGACAACTATGTGCGCGCACTGGCGCCGGTCAGCCTGCCGCAGAAGGAACAATATGAATTGTACGGCCGCATCACCTGCCCGACACTGCTGTTCCGGGGTACGGAAAGCTGGGCCGCGGATCCGGCCACCGACGGCCGGGTCGCCCACTTCAAGGACGCCAGGGTCGCCAACGTCGAAGGCGCCGGGCACTGGGTGCACCACGATCAGCTCGACGAGTTCGTTGCAACAACCCGCGCGTTTCTCAACGAGCGATGACCCGGACCAGGCGCTTCCCGCTCCCCGGCCGAATTGAACAACCGTTTGCAGCTTTGGGTTTCGTGAATTCCGAGCGGCCCTCTTGCGCCGTCTTTCCACGTGGTACGGGCGGGTACCCGGTGCGCGGGCGATGAGTGCGCGCGCCCGGAACCTGCACGACAGCCCGTGGCAGGGCGTATTCCATCTCACCGGCGGCGGCGCCGGGTTTCTTGCGGAACTACTGGGCACGGCAGGCGCATCCCGCACCGTACTGGACGCGAGCGTACCGTATTCGGCCACCAGCCTTGCCGAGTTGCTGGGCAGCCCGCCGGCACAGGCATGCAGCAGCGAAACCGCCCGGGTCCTGGCCATGACCGGTTTCGAGCGTGCCATGCACCTGGCGGCGGCCCGTCCGTTCGGCTTTGCCTGCACGGCGAGCCTCGCCACCGACCGGGCCAAGCGCGGACGCGTGAGGGCGCACATCGCCGTGCAGACGGCAACCCGCGGGTTCCATGCGGAAGTCTCCGGATTTTCCGTCATCGAAGACCGCACCGCCCAGGAACAGGAACTGGTCGAGGCCGCGTGGGACATCCTGACGACTGCCCTTGAGTTGCCCGGTGCGCGCAATCGCGAAATCAGCGTGGTGGAAGCCGCGCCGGACTGGCAGGCGCTGGTGGAAGGCCGGCACACCCATGTAGCGACGGCGCCGCATGACGGCAGCCTGGTGTTGCCGGGCTCCTTCAACCCGCTGCACGACGGCCACCGCGCCATGCTGGCCTTCGCCGAGAAGCGGTTGGGGCGTGAATGCGCCTACGAACTCTCGATCGAGAACCCGGACAAACCGTTACTCGACTACTTCGAGATCCGCACGCGGCTCGACCAGTTCGACCGCCCCGCCTGGTTGACCCGATTGCCCACGTTCGCGGAGAAAGCCGGGAAGTTCCCCGGCGCCACGTTCGTGGTTGGCACCGACACCCTGGTGCGCATCGCCGACCCCCGGTATTACGGCGGCCAGCGGCAACGGGACGACGAGATCGCCGCCATGCTGGGCCGGGGTGTTCGCTTCCTGGTGTTCGGCCGCCTGTTCGACGGCAGCTTCCAGGAATTGGGCGATCAGGCCTTGCCCGCCACCCTGATGGAAGCCTGCACCGGCATCGACGAGGCGGAATTCCGCATGGACCTGTCTTCAACGCTGATCAGAAACTCGCGCTGAACCGCTCGCACACGCGCCGCTGCGGATGTGCTCGCTGTCCAGGGTGGTTGCCGACCGCGCACCTCACGCACGGTTCAAACCCATCGTCTCGGTGCGTACCACTGTCTTCCAGCGGCCCCGCTTGAACCGCGTCACCAGCATCAGGCCCTTGACGAAATAGTCCCCCACCAGCGCGGCATAGACCCAGGCAACGGGCAGTTCCATCCAGGTGAACGCCGCCGCCAGGCCGCAGCGCACCAGGATCAGCCCGATGAATGTGGCCATGAGCGGGAAGCGGGTATCGCCGGCGCCGCGCAGCGCCCCGCCGATCGCGAACTCGATCGCCAGCAGCGGCATCATGCCGCCCATCACGTAGATGAACTGCACGGTGTACTTGACGGTCAGCGGCTCATCGCCGATGAACAGGTTCGCCAGTTCGCTCGCGAACAGTATCACCGGCAGCGCCAGCGCACCCATCGACAGCATCGCCAGCCCGCCGGCCCGCCAGCCGCTGCGCTCTGCCCCCAGGTGGTCGTCCGCGCCGAGATGCTGGCCCACCAGGGTCGAACCGGCAATGGAAAAGCCGAAGCCGACCATGAAGCAGACCATGAGCATGTTGGCGCCCACGTTGTAGGCGGCAAAGGCCTCGGTGCCGTAGAAATTGCCGATCAGTATCAGGAAAATGAAAAAACCGAACTGAAAGACAACCTGCTCGAAGGCTGCCGGGTACCCGATGTGCACCAGCCGCTGCAGGCGTTCCCGCCGCCACCAGCCGCCGCTCACATGGCGAATGCGGAATTTCTGCATGAGCCACAGCCCCAGCAACACGGCGCCACCCACGGAGAACGAGACCCCTGCCGCCGCGGCGGCGCCGGCCACGCCCAGTTCCGGGAACCCGTAACGGCCGAACACGAACGCGTACAGCAGGGGAATGTTGACCAGGTTTACAGCGGTGCCGATCCAGAGCGGTGACCAGGCGTCCCCCGATGCCCGCAGGGCGGCGCTGAGAATGAAGGTGACCGCGAAGGCGAGGTTGAACCAGCTCAACATGCGGATGTTCTCCGCGGCCAGGTCCAGGGTGAGCGGGTCGAGCCCGAACATGCTGGAGATGGGGCGCGCGTAGAGCACGCCCAGCACCATGACCGCGACGGAGAAAACTCCGGCCAGCGCCAGCGAAGCCATGGTGACGCGGCTCGCTTCATTGTAGTCGCCGGCGCCCCAGGCCCGGGCCACCAGTGCCGTGGTGCCGGCGCTTACCGCCATCAGAATCGCCTGCATCGCGAAGAACACGCGCTGCCCGGCGCCGACTGCTGCCAGGGCGCCCGCGCCCAGCTCGCCGACGAACTTGGTCTGCACCATGGCGACGACCGAGTAGGACAGATTGCCCAGAATCGACGGAAAGGCAAGCTGCCAGATGCCCGGGCTGACGAAGGAGCCGGATTCCTCGCCGGATTTCAGGCCCTCCGCGCTATCCGGAGCCTTCTCGGTATTCGCATCAACCATGTCGATGTGCCGCCTCTAATCCTCTCATTCGCGGACAAGGTTGTCAGATGAGTCAAATGCCACCGGCAGGCAGGGTAGCGGGCGGAAGCGCGCCGTTTACCGGGATTCGCTTCTCAAGCGCCGTCGGCCAACCCGTAAGCGCCCCGGAAGAACACCAGCGGACCGGCGGCGGCATTGAGCACGCCCAGGTCGCGCACCCGTCCGACGGCGATGGTGTGATCGCCGGCATCGTGTTCCTCCACCAGCTCGCAGTCGACAAAAGCCAGTGCCTCCGCAAGAACGGGCGAACCGGTCAGTCCCGGCCGCCAATCCAGGTCGGCGAACTTGTCGATGCCGGTACGGGCAAAGCGTTCACTCAGCGGCTGCTGACTTTCGGACAGAATATTGATGCAGAAACTGCCGCTGTCGCGCAGCTTCGGCCAGCTCTGGCTCGACCTTGCCGGGCACAGCGCCACGAGCGGCGGTTCCAGGGACAGGGAGGTGAACGACTGGGCCGCAAAACCGGCGGGTTCGCCGTCCAGGCAACCCGTGGCGAGCACGACTCCGCTTGCGAACTGCCCCAGCGTCGTGCGGAACTCGCCGGCGTCGAACTGACTCATGCGCACCCTTCAGATATCGGACGCGGCACTATAACCCCCGATTTGGCGTTCTGGTAGCGGTGCTCAGGCTGCGGCCGCGGCCCACCTACCGCCGCCGCGCCCATTTCCCTACAATGTCTCGCCTGCCACCTGTAGAGATTCCTTCCCAGTGAATGAGTTGCAAGAATTCCGCAACGAGGTGCGGGAATGGCTTGAAGAAAACTGCCCGCCGTCGATGCGTACACCCACCCCGGAAGACGAAGTGATCTGGGGCGGACGGCGGGAACAGTTCAGAAACCCCGACTCGAAAGTCTGGCTCGACCGCATGGCGGGGCGCGGCTGGACCGCGCCGCGATGGCCGAAACAGTACGGTGGCGGCGGGCTGTCTTTCGAGGAAGACCGGATACTTCAGCAGGAACTCGCAGACATCCAGGCACGCATTCCACTGAACAGCTTCGGCATCTGGATGCTGGGCCCGGCACTCCTGGAGTTCGCCGACGAACAACAGAAGCAGGAGCACATTCCGCCCATCGTCCGCGGCGAGATCCGCTGGTGCCAGGGCTATTCGGAACC
>JAPOON010000380.1 GCA_026713405.1 Gammaproteobacteria bacterium | reverse complement strand
GAGGACGCCCTCGTCTTGCAGGAAGCGGCGCGCAGGTATGATTCGGGGATCCTCCGGGTCGACCCCGAGTACGCGCATCGCGACATAGACCAGGGCGGTGACGAACAGGTGTGGGGCGGCGTGCTCGTGCATTCCCCAGGCGCCTCCTTCAAGACGCGTGTCCTCGAAATGGCGCAACAGGTTCTCGCGCCGGGCGTGTGCAAGCTCGCGCCCCATGATGTAGTGCGCCAGCACGTATTGCGCGGCCAGCATGGGACACCAGACCATCTCCCCTTCCCAGCCGCCGTCCTCCTGCTGCAACTCCAGCAGGCGCAGGCAGGCCTGCTCCAGTGCCAGCCCCGCATCAGGTGATTCGGCCTCCCTGGGGCGGGCGGGCTTGAGGTCATCCGATTTCGACGGGATGGAAGCCAGGAAGGCTCCCGCCAAGGTGTCGCGTGCCCGGTTTGCTTTCTTGCCTCCGGTTCTTCTCGACTCCCATAACTGGCGCACGCCTTTCTGGAGCCAGCCGAGACGAACGGCGAGCGCACGGACAATGTCGCCCGTGCGCCGCCAGGCGAACTGGTCCAGGGAGCGGGGAATCTCTCTGGCCACGGCACGGACCACCGTCATGCTGAATGCGAAAGACAGGCGCGGAACCGAGGTGTCTTCACAGGCCAGCAGATCGATGGTGCGCCTGTGCGTCCTGGCATGGGTCCGCCAGTTGCGGTAGATCGCATGGCGAAGCGCCACGGATTCTGCCCGGTGATCGGCAAACACCTCGTAGAGTCCCATGGCAAGCAGCTGCGGTGCACGCGTCTCCTGGAAACGCCTGGCAGTAAACTCATCGAAATCCTCGCTCTCGGCCAGCGTCAGCGCATCGCCGAAGCCGAGCGTCATGCCCACCGCCGTCATCGGGTGGTAATGCCCGGCGGCATCGCCGACCAACACCCGCTGCGCGTTACCGTAACTGACGCGCGGTCGCAGCTCATTGGCCGCGACATGGAAATTGCCGGCCTGCAGTGCAGCGACAAACCCGGCCCTCAGTGCCTCGGGCAGGAAGCGGGCATACGAGTCCGTCAACAGCCCCACGCGGTCTCGCGGCATCCAGTGCGCCAGGGGGACATCGACAATGACCCGGATACGATGTGCGCCCAACTGGTACATGAGGATGGGCCCCGGTCCACCCACCAGTACATGCCCATACCCCTTGAGCTCTAAATCCTCTCCTTCGACGATCACCCCCACCATCCGCGAGCAGGTCGTCTTGTTTTTCACAAAGCCCAGGGACTTGCGCACGATGGAGGTACGCCCGTCGGCACCGACAATACGTGCGGCATTCACGGATTTATCGACTCCGTTTAAGCTGTACGTGATCCGCCCATCTTCCACTGTGCGTACGCGCACTGGCACGAAGAAATCGATGCCCGGCTCTTTTCCGATCACATCATGCAGGTGCGAGACGAGCTCCGCATGCTCACAGGAGATGCCGCAAGAGCCGTCCGTGTACGGTAACAGGATCGGCTCCGTGCCGTCTTCCGGGAACACCACGAAGCCCTTGCCCGGTGTGCTGTGCAGCTGTCCGTCGAGCTCGACCCCGACTTCGCGCAATATGCGCACGGCGGGAGGATGCAGCCACTCGCCGGCCAGGCGTTTGGACGCATTGGGGTTGGCCTCGAACAGGGCCACGCGTGCCCCTTTGCGTGCATGCGCAAGCGCGCATACGCTGCCGACCGGACCCGCGCCAACGATGGCGACGTCATAGTTTCTGGAAGCGGCAGAGTTCATTGGAATAGGCTGGCTTGCGTGCGGCGTTGATAGCGAACTCGGCAGGGAACCTGAGGTCCCGTCACCCAGCTGCCATAATTCGGGGCGGGAAACTCGCTGTCGAGATGGAAGTCGAAGCGATCCAGCAGTACCGTCCACAGGGCCTTGAGTTGCAGGTAGGCAAAGTGCTT
>JAPOON010000379.1 GCA_026713405.1 Gammaproteobacteria bacterium | reverse complement strand
GAAGACCGGAGAGAACGCTGAAAGCGGTCAGTGGGAGGACAACGAGACGGGCTCGCAACACACCGATACGATGTCGTCGAAACAGGGATCATCGTTGGGCCTTGGTGGGATGCCCCGCCGCGGAACGCGGCTCAGTTCAGATACAGTTATCGCGAGTTGGGCGACAATTTTGCGGACCCTCCTGTACTGCACCGATCCCATCGGAAATTCATGCGTTTCCATACTTCGTTTGACCGGCGTTCGGCTGGATGGTTCGAAACGGCCCGCCTGGTCGGCGCCATCCCCATCCGGCAATACGACGGGGGAGCGATCACCAACCGCTCGGTGACACTGGAAACCGTGACGAAGTTGGCCCATGCTCAAAATGCAACTCCAACGGGGACTGCACCAGCGTGATCTAGCAGCGCAAACCGTCGGCTGGTTGATGCCAGCCGTCTTGCGGGCGTTGTCCGTACACAACGATCGGCGCCGTACTGTCAAGCATGCCTGGGCTGTTCAAGGGAAAAACCTGAGGGGAAGAATCAAATGCGAGGACCAGAAGAAGGGTCAAAGGCACACGCAAATTCGCGCAATCCCGGCAATGTGCAGCACGGGCTGGGCATGACGCCGGAGATGATGCTCGACCTTGCCCGCAAGGCGGCCGAACTCGTCGTGGAACGGATCGAGAACCTGCCGAGGGGCGATGCCTGGGACGGCGATTTCCGCGAGACCCTCGAGCACAAGCTGATGGTGGATCCGCCGGAACACGGGCGCCCCGGCGTGGAGGTTCTCGAGGAGGCGGCGCGCGACATACTCCCCTACGCCATGCGGCTCGATCATCCCAAGTGTTTCGCTTTCGTCCCGTCGGCGCCGACCTGGCCCGGGGTTCTCGCCGACTTCATGGCGGCGGGGTTCAACATCAACGAGTGCACCTGGCTGGTTGCCAGTGGCGCAAGTCAGGTCGAACTGGTGGTTCTGGAATGGTTTCGGCAGTGGCTCGGCTATCCAGATGGGGCGGGCGGTCTGCTGACCAGCGGCGGGTCCGCCGCCAGCGTCGATGCGTTCGTGGCGGCCCGGGAGGCGGCAGGCAGTCCGGACCGCGCAACGGTGTACATGAGCGACCAGAGCCACAGCGCCTTCGTTCGTGCCGCAATGATCGTCGGCGTGCGCCGCGACTGCATCCGCATGATTCCCTGCGACGAGCGCTTTCGCCTGGACATGGCGGCGCTCACCGCTGCGGTGGCCGAGGACCGGGCCGCGGGTTGCAACCCGATCGCCATCTGTGCCAATGCCGGGGCAACCGCCACCGGCGCCGTCGACCCGCTGGTCGCGATGGCGGACTACTGCGCAGCCGAAGGCATCTGGCTGCACGTGGATGCGGCCTACGGCGGCTTTGCGGTCATTACCGGGGAAGGCAGGGAATTGCTGCGCGGAATCGAGCGCGCGGACTCGGTGGGCCTGGATGCGCACAAATGGTTGTTCCAGCCCTATGAAGCCGGCTGCCTGCTGGTCAAGGACGTGCGCACCCTGGAAGAGCCGTTCGGGGTCCGGCCCGATTTCCTGCAGGATACGGTCTGGGGCGCCAATCACCCCAACTTCACCGACCGCGGCCTGCAACTGAGCCGCTCGTTCCGGGCGCTGAAAATCTGGATGTCGATCCAGACCTTCGGCATGGCCGCATTCCGGCAGGCGGTGGCACAGGGAATGGAATTTGCCGCCCGCGCCGAGGATTACGTTCGGGCAAGCCCGGTGCTTGAGATCCTGAATCCCGCTTCGCTGGGCGTCATCGTTTTTCGATTCAATCCGGCAGACGCAGGCCTTGGCGAAGAGTCGCTCGAGGCGATCAATCAGCGTGTGCTGACCGGCATTTTCTGGGAAGACAACGCCTTCATCTCGTCGGCCCGTCCGAAGGGCACGTTCGCCCTGCGCCTGTGCATCATCAACCACAACACCACCTGGGACGACGTGCGCGAGACCCTGGAAGCCATCGAGCGGTTCGGGGCGGAAGCGTTGTCGGCCGAGTGAGGGGCGCAGGAAGAGCGCGCCAGGAGCCTGCGCCGTACAAGCGGCTGTAACCGACTAGGTGCATGTTCACTAGAGTCCACTAGGTGCCGGTTGGTCATTTAACTCATTGATAAAACTTATCTTTATGGTGAAGACGGCGCGGTAAAGCGGGCTCGGAAGGACTCGGAAAGTACCGCCTAGTCCGCTCTTTTTAGTGGGATTCATTGTGTTCGTCCTACGCATTTGATAGGCTGGGGATACGCCCTTCGGTAAAGACCCCATGCCAAGACTATGCCGCAACGCCCTCTCCGCCGCCATGGT